>NZ_JBHYIQ010000110.1:0-5474 GCF_042739895.1 Amycolatopsis sp. NPDC059021 | reverse complement strand
GGCGGGAGGTGGGGTTGGTGGTGAGTGGTGTGTTTTGGGCGGGGGTGGTCCCCACACCCCTCCTCCCAGAACCCGTGTTGGCGGACTTTGAACGTCCCTTACGCGTCGTTCGCGACACGAACGCACCCCGTCTCGCGAGCGAAGCGATCCTCCGAAGTCCGTGAAGGACTCCTTACCGGCATTGAAGTCCGTGAAGGCCTCCTTCACAGCGCCCAGCGCCGGTAAGGAGTCCTTCACGGCACGATTTCCCTTGCCGCACCGAACTTTCCACAGCCCGGCCCCGTTGTGGACAACTCGGGCCCTCAGCGGCTTTCGCACGGGTTCTGTCGTGGCGGGGCGATAGACTGTTGCAGGGCTGCCCCCCAAGGGAAGGGTGGGGGAGGGGGTTAGCCGGGAGGGGGGTCCGCGGTGAGCGGGAGCGGTTGCGGGGCCGGGGTCAGAAGAGCAGTTGTGCCACCGCGTAGATGACGAGGCCGGCCAGGGCGCCCACCACGGTGCCGTTGATGCGGATGAACTGCAGGTCCCTGCCGACCTGGAGTTCGATCTTGCGTGAGGTCTCCTCGGCGTCCCAGCGTTCCACGGTGTCGGTGATGATCGTGGTGATCTCCTTGGCGTAGTTGCGCACCAGATACGCCGCGGCGCCTTCCACCCAATCGTCCATTTTGGACCGGAGCTGGTCGTCGGACACCAGGCGGCCGCCCAGCGAGCGGAGGCCTTCGCGCACTCGCCGCCGCAGTTCGCTCGACGGGTCTTCGGCCGCGTTGAGCAGCATCTCCTTGGTCGAGGCCCAGGCCGTGCCGATCAGCTTCTGGACCTCCTGGTGCTCCAGCACCTGCGTCTTGACCTGCTCGGCCCGCGCCATCACCTCGGGGTCGGTCTGCAGGTCCTGCGCGAACTCGCCGAGGAACTTGTCCAGCGCCAGCCGCATCGGGTGGTTGACGTCGGTCTTCACCGCCCACGCGAACGAGAGCACCTCGCCGTAGACCTTGTCCGCGAGCATCTCGTCGACGAACTTCGGCGACCAGCTCGGCGCCCGGTCGGAGACCACGCGCAGCATCGTCGTGTGGTTGTCGCGGACCCATTCGTAGCCGCGGTCGCACATCAGGTCCACCAGCTTGTGGTGCGCGCCGTCGGCGAACACCCCGGCCAGGATCTGCCCGATCGGCGGTCCCCACGGCTTCGCCATGACCCGCTTGACCACGGCCTGTTCCATGATCGCCTGGACGTCCTCGTCGCGGAGCACCTTCACCGCGCCGCGCACCGCCGTCGCCAGCTCGGAGGTGACCCGCTCGGCGTTCTCCGGCTGCGAAAGCCAGGTGCCGAGCCGCTTGGACAGCTCCACGCGGCGCAGCTTGTCGCGGACGACCTCCTCCGAGAGGAAGTTCGTGGACACGAAGTCACCCAGGCTCGAGCCGAGCGCGTCCTTCTTGTTCGGGATGATCGCGGTGTGCGGGATCTTCAGCCGCAGCGGATGCCGGAACAGCGCCGTCACGGCGAACCAGTCCGCCAGCGCGCCCACCATGCCCGCCTCGGCGGCGGCCCGCACGTAGCCGACCCAGCCCGGCCAGCCCGCGGACTGGGCCCAGCTGGTCAGCAGGAAGATCACGGTCGCGCCGAGCAGGAACGAAAGCGCGACCCGCTTCATCTTGCGCAGGCCGCGCTGCTTCTCGGCCTCGGCCGCGGCGCCGCCGGGCGGGTCGGCCGGAGTCGTCTTCGCGGGGATCAGTTGCTCCACGACGCCATTGTCCGTGAGGATGGCTCTTCGTGCGCGAACCTGCTCTCGTCCCCCGCCTCCAGCCGTTCACGTCGACCATCTTCGCCCAGATGACCGCGCTGGCCGTCAAGCACGAAGCGATCAACCTCGGCCAGGGTTTTCCCGACACCGACGGCCCCGCCGGCATGCTCGACGCGGCCAAGGACGCCCTGTACGGCGGCGCCAACCAGTACCCGCCCGGCCCCGGCAGGCCCGAGCTGCGCGCGGCCATCGCGCGGCACCGGTCGCGTTACGGAACCGAGTACGACCCGGACACCGAGATCCTCGTCACCGCGGGCGCCACCGAAGCCATCACCGCGTCGCTGATCGCACTCACCCAGCCCGGCGACGAAGTCATCGTCATCGAGCCCTACTACGACTCGTACGCGGCCGCGGTGGCGATGGCCGGCGCCGAACGTCGTGTCGTCGGGCTCGTCGAAGGCCCCGACGGGCGCTTCGGTCTCGACGTCGGCGCGTTGCGCGCCGCGGTCACCCCGCGCACCCGCGCGATCCTGATCAACTCGCCGCACAACCCGACGGGCACCGTGTTCACCCGCGCGGAGCTGGCGGCGCTCGCGGCGCTCTGCGTCGAGCACGACCTGATCGCGATCACCGACGAGGTGTACGAGCACCTGGTGTTCGACGACGCTGAGCACATCCCGCTGGTCACGCTGCCCGGCATGCGGTCGAGGACGGTGAGCATCTCGAGCGCGGGCAAGTCCTTCAACTGCACCGGCTGGAAGATCGGCTGGGTCTGCTCGACGCCGGAACTGGTCGCAGCGGTGAAGGCCGCGAAGCAGTTCATCACGTTCGTTTCCGGCGGCCCGCTGCAACCGGCTGTCGCGCACGCGCTGGACCACGAGCTGCCCTGGGTCGACGGCCTCCGCGACAGCCTCCAGGACAAACGCGACCGGCTGGCCGCGGGCCTCGCCGACGCCGGGTTCGCGGTGCGCCGGACCGCCGGGACGTACTTCATCTGCGTCGACGTCCAGCCGCTCGGCTTCACCGACGCCGCCGAGCTGGCGTGGGAGTTGCCAGGACGAGTAGGCGTCGCGGCCGTCCCGGTCAAGGTGTTCACAGATCACCCGGACGAGTGGAAACACCTGCTGCGTTTCGCGTTCTGCAAGCGCAACGAGGTCATCGACGAGGCCATCACCCGATTGCGCAAACTGGGCTGACACCGACCGGCGGACTCGTCTGATCACTGTCCGTTCAGCCGCGCTGGAAGCCTTCGGCCTGCAGTCTTCGCCGGACGCGCTCACAGCACCGGCGTCGCAGCGTGGCGACACTCGCCGGGCTCACGCCGAGATCGGCGGCGATCTGGGCGATCGACAACTCCGGCCGGTGCGCCAGGAGGTACAGCAGCCGCCGCGACCGGTCGGGCAGATCGGCGACCACGCTCCACAGCTTCTGATCACGTTCCGCGAGCACCACGCGGGTTTCGGGCGAGGGCTCCGGAGAGCGCGGCGGCGCCGCGCCCTCCCGCGCCCGCCTGGCGATCATGCGTGCCGAGCAACGTCGCGCGGTGGTGCACAGCCACGCTTCCAGCCGGTCACGATCACGCAGCGCGCACGGTTTCCGGAGCAGTTCGAGCCACGCCTCCTGGCACGCGTCCTGCGCGTCGGCCTCGGCGAGGTGCCGCGCCACCAGCCGCCGCACCACCGCGGGGAAGAGCCTGCGCACCGCGTCGTCCCAGTCCTCGTCCCACCACACCGCCGTCCCCTTCCACCCCGCCCGGCGCAGCGCCGGACTCGACCACCGAACGCGACTTCGACGGCACGCTCCGCAGCACGGATCCGGGAAACATCAGGTCAACCGGCATTTGAGTACTTCTGCGCAGCCGCCCGGTCGGCCGCCCCAGGTCGGGAAAAATCACACTGAGAGTGATCAACTTCCGACAACTAGCCACCGAAGCCGGTACGCCCGTTCCGCCTTACGGGGTGGATACAACGCCGAAGAGATGAAAGACTCGCCAGCGGTGCTAGAAAGAGGGCGAGCACCGGGGGAACTGCGACCTGGCCGGAAGAGACCCCAGCAAGAGCAACCTCAAGTGGCGCAACGCTTGAGCTTCAGGCGCGGACGGTGGTGGTGGCGGTGACTGGCACGGCGGAAGTTCGCCGCGACATCGCGCTACCCGCGCCCGGACCGGTGGAAGCCACGCTCCCGGTTCCCGCTCCGGCACACGCAAGCAGGTTCCGCGGCCCACGCCCGTGGGCGGCCCCGTTGCCCCGGCCCGCCGCCCGGATTCTCCTCGCCGGCGGCCTGTCACTGG
Organism: Amycolatopsis sp. NPDC059021; assembly: GCF_042739895.1. Classification (NCBI taxonomy): domain Bacteria; kingdom Bacillati; phylum Actinomycetota; class Actinomycetes; order Pseudonocardiales; family Pseudonocardiaceae; genus Amycolatopsis; species Amycolatopsis sp. NPDC059021. The sequence continues at coordinate 1,449 of NZ_JBHYIQ010000110.1, read as the reverse complement.
CAGGCTGGCTGCTCGGCGCGGCGCTCTCGAACTCCGCCGCGTCCGCCGACGAAGCCCCGGGCACGCCCGGCGATACCGCCGTCACCGCACCGGCTCCGGCTTCGCACGCGGACAAGCAAGCGAAGCGGCCTCACCGCCAGCACAGGTCACCCGTCGATTCGCCGACGACTCCGTCCACCAATTCGTCCACAACGGACACTTCAACCGGAGAAAGCGGTTCCGGGCGGCCGGTCACAGCCAGGAGCACGAGCGCGAGCGGGCAGGTGGTCGCACAGCGGAACACCGCCGTATCGACGGCTCCCCAGCCGCAAGGCCAGCCCGCGACATCCGCACCGCTCAACCCGGCACCGGCCGGCGGCGCGCCGGAATCGAGCACGCCGGAACCCGGGATCTCGCGAGCTGCCGAGCAGCAAAGCCCCGCGGCGTCCGCGTCCGAAGCAGCCGACACCCAGCCTGCCGCCGACCTGCCACAGGCACTGCCGCGTCAGGGACCCGGGCTGCTCGGCGGGCTCGTCGGCAGCCTGGTCGGGCTCGTCGGGAACACCCTTGGCGGCGTGGTCGACACACTCACGGGCACCGTCGGCACCGTGCTCCCGCCGCTCGCCCCGACGCCGACGTCACCATCCTGCGAACCCGGCCCCATCGTGCGGGCACCGCTCGACGACATCCTCGACCCGGTGTTTTCCGGCGGCGGGACGTCCGGCAGCGGCACCGTCACCGCGACGCGGCCGGCCATCCAGATCACCGTGCCCGGCGAAGCACGCCCGATCGTGACACTGCCCGCGGCACTCCCGGCCGCGCCGGCGACCCCGGCGGCAGCCTCATCACAGCATCCCGCCGCGTCCGATCCGGCGCCGCGGGCATCCGTGTGGTCTCCGGTGACACCGGCCGCCACCCCTGCCGCGCCGGACCGGCCGCGCGATTCCGGCACGCACGCCAGGACCGACGGGGGCGGCGGAGGCGGCGGCCTGCCCGGCGCCCCGAACGCGCCGGTCGTAGCGCCCTCGACCAGCATCAACACCAGCCACGACAGCCCTGGCGGCGCCCGCCAGCCGCTGGCCGTGCACACCGACGAGGTGACTGTCACCCAGCTCCGCCTGATCGGCGTCAGCCGCGACCACGCGGCCGACGGCGCGGGCCGGGAAGCAGCCCTTCCCGCGACCTCCCCCGACTGACCGTCGGACCGGGTCAGCGGGGAGAAGAACGCCCAAAACAAGATCAACTTTCGGGCCTCTGCCGCGGCTATCCGCGACGTTTCCCCTGATACAGCGCATTATCCGTGACTTCTTCACGTCTGCTGTCTCCCTCGGCAACCGCAGGGGCTTTCGACCCATCAGCTTCCCGACCGGCCGACCGCGCCCGGCTGGATCGGGTCCTGGGGGGGGGCGGGCGCGGGGGCGGCCCGCCCGGCGCGCGCCCCCCCCGCCGGGGCCCGCGGGGGGGGGGCGC
>NZ_JBHYIQ010000109.1:13813-31901 GCF_042739895.1 Amycolatopsis sp. NPDC059021 | reverse complement strand
GAGCGTTCGCGACAAAGCCGTGACGCCCAGCCCCGCCGTGCCGGTGTCGTGAACGACGCGTTCGCGACATCCGCGCGGCGGCCGATGTCTCGTAAGGGCGCGTTCGAGACGACGAACGTTGCCAACGGCGTGCCCAGGGCAGCGCGCCGCGTACGCGGGCGGTCAGCGGCGGGGCTGCTCACTGGGACCCACGCGATCGCGGGCCCATTCGTTGAAGGCGCGGACCTGGCGCCATGCCTTGCGCACCCGGTCGAGGGAGCCGCGTTCGTGCAGCACGTCGTCCGGCTCCCAGGCACGGACGGCGTAGACCGAGCGGTAGCGGAGCAGGTCGATGCGGGGGTGGTCCTCGGCGAAGCCGCGCGGCCGCGATTTGAGCCGGTCGCCGTTGATCTCCCAGCCCGCCCGCTTCAGTTTCGCGAGAAGCTTCTCCAGCGCCGTGCCGTGCAGTTCGGTGTCGACGGCGGCGCGGAAGCGGGCCAGCTGGTCGGACGCCAGGTGGAAGCAGCCACCGCCGACCCGCAGCCCCTCCGGGCCGACCTCGACGTAGTACGCGCCACCCCCTCGCCCCTGCTCGATGACGCCGCCGCAGTGCGTCTTGTACAGCGTCTTGTCCTTGGCGAACCGGACATCGCGGTACGGGCGGAAGACCTTCGGCTCGCCGAAGCCCTCACTGAACTCCGGCGCCAGCTCCGCGAGCAGGGCCTCCATCGGCGCGCGCACGTCCGCCTTGTACACGGCCAGGTTGTCTTCCCAGTACGGCTTGGAGTTGTCCGCGATCAGCCCGTCGAAGAAATCGACGGCGTGTTCTCCGAATCCCGTGAACTTCACCCCGGCACGATAATGCGCACCACCGACACTCCCGGGAGGCACCATGGCGATGCAGGGGAAATCGACGGCGGCCACTCACGAGGAGTACCTGTCCGCGCTCGCCGAGCCCCGGCAGGGCGAGCTACGCGCGCTGCACGAGCTGATCCGCGCGACGGTGCCGGAGCTGGCGCCGACGATGGAATTCGGGATGCCCGGCTACGGCAGATACCACTACCGGTACGCCTCGGGCCGCGAAGGCGATTGGGCACTCGTGATGCTGGCGAGCAACAAGAACTACATCTCGCTCTACGTCGCGGCCGTGGTCGGCGAACGCTATCTCGCCGAGTCGTATGCCGATCGGCTGCCGGAGGCGTCGGTCGGGAAGAGCTGCGTCCGCTTCAAGCGACTGTCCGATGTGGACACCGGCGTGCTCGCCGAACTGTTCACGGTGGCGGCGGCCCATCCGCCCGGCGAACTCGCGCAAGGCCCGAACATGCCTTGACAGGAATATGCGGCTGCGGTCAGATTTCCCGTGTGATGCGCACCTTCGACGTCCTCGCCGAGCCCCGGCGACGTTCGATCCTCGACCTGCTCCGCGAGGGCGAACGGTCCGTCGGCGAACTCGTCGAGCAGCTGGAGCTGAGCCAGCCCGCGGTGTCCAAGCACCTGCGGGTGCTGCGGGAGGCCGGGCTGGTGACCGTCCGGGTGGCCGCGCAGCGCCGCTGCTACCGGCTGCGGCCGGAACCGCTGGCCGAGGTCGACGCCTGGCTCGCCCCCTACCGCCGCTTCTGGTCCACCCACCTCGACGCCCTGGAACGCCGGCTGGACGAAACCGACTAGCCCGCTGGCGCCTGCTCGAAGACGATCCCGGCCGCCGCGGCGCGCCGTTCGCCCCACGCGAACAGCGCGCTCAATGCCGGGCCCAGCGCCTCGCCGTCCTCGGTGAGCCGGTATTCGACGTGCGGCACCTTGCCCCCGAGGCTTTCCCGGCGGACGAGCCCGTCGGACGCCAGCTCACGCAGTTGCTGGGTGAGCATCTTTTCGCTCACTCCCGGCATGCGCCGCCGGAGCTCGCCGTAGCGGTGCACGCCCTCCTTGAGGTGGGCCAGGATGACCGGCTTCCACTTGCCGCCGATGACGTCGACGGCGACCTCGACCGCGCAGTAGTACCGCTTCGTCATGCCGCCCTCCGTGTCACGCACCGGAAAGTGCGTGGTTGCCCGGGTACGCACCCGGTGGTTGCCTTGCCGGGTGATCGTCGAATACGTGCGTTACAGCATCCCCGAAGCCTCCTCCGCCGAGTTCGAAGCCGCCTATGCCCGTGCCGCGCAGTCGCTCACGAAGGCACCCCAGTGCGTCGACTACGAACTCGGCCGCTGCGCTGAGGACCCTACGCGCTACACCCTGCGGATCCGGTGGACTTCGGCGAAGGACCACCTCGAGGGCTTCCGCACCGGCCCCGAGTTCCCGGCGTTCTTCGCCGCGATCGGCGGGTTCGCGGGCGAGATCGAGGAGATGCGCCACTACGAGACGACCACGGTCGCCGGGGAGGGCGGCGCGCGGCCGCCGACGCTCTACGACTGGGCGGGCGGGCGTCCGGCGCTGGTGGAACTGCTCGATGTCTTCTACCGGCACGTGCTGGAGGACTCCCTGCTCGAACCGGTGTTCCGGGACATGGACTCGCGGCACGTCGAGCACGTGGCGACCTGGCTCGGCGAGGTGTTCGGCGGCCCGGCCGGCTACAGCGGACGGCACGGCGGGCATCCGCACATGATCTCCCGGCACGCCGGCCGCGGGATCACCGAAGAGCAGCGGCGCCGCTGGGTCACCCTGCTGCTCGAGGCCGCCGACGAGGTCGGTCTGCCCGCCGACCCGGAGTTCCGCGCCGCGTTCGCCGGCTACGTCGAATGGGGCAGCCGCCTCGCCGTGCTGTTCTCCGCGCCCGGCGCGGACACCACGACCGACGAGCCGGTGCCGCACTGGTCCTGGACCGTGCCGCCGTGGCAGCCGCCGTCGGAATAACCGGAGCGGGGCCTCATAGTGTGGGGCAGTCGGAAAGGAGGCTGCCGGTGATCAGAGTGGACGGCCGGACGCTGCGGTGCGCGGACGTGGTGACGGCGGCGGCGACCGAGGGCCCGCTGGACATCGACGTGTCCATCGCCGCGCTCCGCGGTGCCGAGCACGCGTGGAAACTCGCCGAGGACCTGAGCACCCGGCGGATCGTCTACGGCCGCACGACCGGTGTCGGCGCGAACAAGGACGACGTCGTCACGGGCGAGGACCCGGCCGAACACGGCCGCCGTCTGCTGCGCAGCCACGCGGGCGGCAGCGGCGACGCGATGCCCGGCGGCCAGGTGCGGGCGATGATGCTGATCCGGCTCAACCAGCTGCTCGCCGGGCGGTCCGGCGCCAGCCCGGCGCTGATCGGCGCGCTCGCGACGGCGGTGAAGACCGGGGCGCTGCCGCTGGTGCACCGGTTCGGCGCGATCGGTACCGGCGACCTCGCCCCGCTGGCCGAGACCGCGCTCGCACTCACCGGGGAACGGCCTTGGCTGCACGGCGAGCTCCCGCCGGTGCCGGTCCACGCGGGTGACGCGCTCGCGTTCATGAGCAGCAACGCCGCGACGCTGGCCGAAGCGACCCTTTCCGCGATGCGGCTGGACACGCTGGCCCGCGCGAGCCACGCCGTCGCGGGGTTGACGTATGTCGCGCTCGACGGCAACCCTGAGGCGTACGCGACTCCGGTGCACGAAGCGCGTCCACACGCCGGGCAGGTCGCGTGCGCGGCGGAAATGCGGCGGCTGCTGGGAATGCACGGCACGCCCCCGCCGGGGCGGCGGATCCAGGACCCGTTCGGCCTGCGGGCGTTCCCGCAGGTGCAGGGTCCCGCGCTGGACGCGATCCACTACCTGCGGGACGTGCTGGCCGTGGAAATCAACGCCAGCACGGAAAACCCGATGATCTCGACGGTGCATCAGGACGCCTACCACCACGCGCATTTCCACACCGCGTATGTGTCGACGGCGCTGGACCAGGCGCGGGCGACCGTGCACCAGGTCGCCGAGCTTTCCGTGGCACGGCTGGGAGATCTGCTGGAGCCGGAGTTCACCGGGCTGCGGCCGTTCCTCGCGGCGGGGCCGCCGGGCAGTTCCGGGCTGATGATCCTGGAGTACGTCGCGCACGACGCGCTCACCGAACTCCGGCAGGCGGCGCTGCCCGCGACGCTGGGCACCGCGGTGGTGTCGCGCGGGATCGAGGACCACGCGAGCTTCTCGACGCAGGCCGCGCGGGCCGCGACCGCCGCCGCGGCGGCTTATCAGCAGGTGCTGGCGTGCGAACTGGTCGCGGCGGTGCGGGCGCTGCGGATCCGGAAGGCGAAGCTGGTCGACCTGCCGGTGCGTGCCGCGTACGAGGCGGCGTCGGCCGTCCTGGACCCGCGTCTCGACGACCGTCCGCTGACCGAGGACATCCGCCACGCGGTCGAGATCCTGGACGTGCTGGCGCGGATCTGAAGGGGACCTTCGTCGCGTAGGACGTACTGAAGGGGACTTTCCTCCGATGGCATGAGAGGAAAGTCCCCTTCAGCTCGCGTCAGCCGAAGAAGACCTCGGCCTCTTCGTAGCGCTCGACCGGGACGGTCTTGAGCTCCGCGGTGGCCTCGGACAGCTTCACGCGGACGATGTCGGTGCCCTTCAAGGCGACCATGACGCCGAAGTCGCCGTCCGCGACTGCGTCCACCGCGTGCAGGCCGAAGCGGGTGGCCAGCACCCGGTCGTACGCCGTCGGCGTGCCGCCGCGCTGGACGTGGCCGAGCACGACCGCGCGGGACTCCTTGCCCGTGCGGTGCGCGATCTCGTCGGCCAGCCAGGTGCCGATGCCGCCGAGCCGGACGTGCCCGAAGGCGTCCTTCTCGCCGGTGAGCAGCTTCTCCTCGCCGCCCTCGGGAAGCGCTCCCTCGGCGACGACGATGATCGGCGCGTACTCCTTCTCGAAGCGGCGCTCGACCCAGGAGACGACCTGCTCGACCGAGAAGTGCCGCTCCGGCACCAAAATCACGCTCGCGCCGCCGGCGAGGCCGGAGTGCAGCGCGATCCAGCCCGCGTGCCGTCCCATGACCTCGACGACGAGAGCGCGGTGGTGCGATTCGGCCGTGGTGTGCAGCCGGTCGATCGCCTCGGTGGCGATGGACACCGCGGTGTCGAAACCGAACGTGTAGTCGGTGGCGCCCAGGTCGTTGTCGATCGTCTTGGGCACGCCGACGACACCGACGCCGTCGTCGGTGAGCCGCTTCGCCACGCCGAGGGTGTCCTCGCCGCCGATCGCGATCAGCGCGTCGACACCCTGGTCGGCGAGCACCTTCTTGATCTTCTCGACGCCGCCGTCGACCTTGTACGGGTTGGTCCGCGAGGACCGCAGGATCGTGCCGCCCCTGGTGAGGATGTCCTCGACGTCGCGGAGGCCCAGCGGCTTGCTCTCGCCGGTGAGCGGGCCCTGCCACCCGTTGCGGAAGCCGACGAACTCCCAGTCGTGCACCTCGATGCCCTTGCGCACCACCGCGCGGATGACCGCGTTGAGCCCCGGGCAGTCGCCGCCGCCGGTCAGCACCCCGACACGCATCTGAAGCCTCCGTGTATGTCCTGTGGTTCGTGGAGATGACAGTCACATTTCGCCTTGCGACGCCAGGGTAGCGGCTTCCGTCTTGATCGGTGCAGGGCGGACCACATGGGCAATCGGTATTTCCTTCCGGCGCTCTGCTAGGGTGGCGGCCATGCAGCGCTATTTCTGGTTTACGAAGCCGGCCCCGGGTGGGCACGGCGGCGTGAACCTGCGCTGAGTCCCACCCCGAGCCGGAATCGCGACCGGCTCGGTGGTTCTCGCGGGGTCGGTGTCCATCAGGAAGGAACCCCCCGCAGTGTCTCTCTCACCGCTGTCTCTCACCGCCGGGCCCGCCGACGTCACGCCGCTGGACGCACAGCGCACGACAAGCATCAGCCCGCTCATCTCCCCCGCCCTGCTGCGCGAGGACCATCCCGTCGACGCGGCGGTGGCGAAGGTCGTGCACCAGGGCCGCGCGGAGACCGTCGACATCCTCGACGGCCGGGACGACCGGCTGCTCGTCGTCGTCGGCCCGTGCTCGGTGCACGACACCGAGGCCGCGCTCGACTACGCCCGCCGCCTGGCCGCGAAGGCCGAACAGCTGCGCGGCGAACTGCACATCGTCATGCGGGTGTACTTCGAGAAGCCGCGCACGACGCTGGGCTGGAAGGGCCTGATCAACGACCCGGACCTCGACGGCACGTTCGCGGTCAACAAGGGCCTGCGGCTGGCGCGGCGGCTGCTGCTCGACGTGTCGGCGCTGGGCCTGCCGGTGGGCTGTGAGTTCCTCGACCCGATCACCCCGCAGTTCATCGCCGACGTCGTCACCTGGGGCTCGATCGGCGCGCGGACGGCCGCGAGCCAGGTGCACCGGCAGCTGTGCAGCGCGCTGTCGATGCCGGTGGGGATCAAGAACTCGACCGAGGGCGACGTCCAGGTCGCGGTGGACGCGACGCGCGCGGCGGCGGCGAGCCACGTCTTCGCCGGGATCAACTCCGACGGGCTGGCCGCGCTGCTCACGACGTCCGGGAACCCGGACTGCCACGTCATCCTGCGCGGCGGCTCGGCAGGTCCGAACCACGACGCCACGACGGTGTCGGACACCCTCGCGCGGCTGCGGAAGTCCGGGCTGGCGGAGCGGGTGATCATCGACGCGAGCCACGGCAACAGCGGGAAGGACCACGTCCGGCAGGCCGAGGTCGTCCGCGAGCTGGCCGGGCGGATCGGGGCCGGGGAACGCGGGATCACCGGCCTGATGCTGGAGAGCTTCCTCGCCGCCGGGCGCCAGGATCTCGCGCTGGGCCGCGCCGGCGAGCTGACCTACGGGCAGAGCATCACCGACGCCTGCATGGACTGGGACACCACGGCGGACCTGCTGGACACCCTCGCCGAGGCCGTCCGCACCCGCCGCTGACCTCCGCGAACGTGGAACTCGTCGTCGCGAATGTGGAACTCGGGCGCGGGAATGTGGGACTCGCAGGCCGGGCGGCGGGCGGCGAGTCCCACGTTCAGGAGGCCGAGTTCCCCGTTCAGGGGCGGGAGTTCGCCGGGCGGCGGCGCCAGACCTCCTCGATGACCTGCCAGCGGATGTAGTTGTGGCGGGCGTCGGCGAGGGCGTCGTGGGCGTCTGCGGGGGCCGCGGGCAGCTTCGGCTTGCCCGCGTCCTCCCACCGCTGCCGCAGGTCGCGGGTGAAGCGGGGCAGCTGCCGGGGCAGCGCGGGCATCGGGCCCCACAGCTGGGCCAGCGCGACGTGGTCGTACGCGGCGAACCAGGCCCACAGCTCAATCCCGCCGGGCGGTTTGCCCAGGAACTCCAGCAGATCCGTCCGGATGCGCTCGCGGCTGCGCCACGCCTGGTCCCCCGGCGACGGCAGTTTCGGGAGCACGTTCTCGCGGACCCACGGCCCGGCCTTGGCCGGGTCGAAATCGGTGGAGACCGCGTAGAACTCGCGGCCACGTTCGTCAACGACACCGATCGACACCAGATCGATCGTCACGCCGTCCTCGATGAATTCGGTGTCGTAGAAAAAACGCACCGGGGAACCCTAGTCGGTCAACCGACCTTGCTGTCGGGCACCCGGGCGGCGTCGGACGCGGACGGCTGCGACGGCACCTTGGGGCGCACCCCGGCGGCGTCGGCGGCCAGCAGTTCCTTGGCCTTGGCGGCGTAGATGTCGACGTACTCCTGGCCGGACAGCTCCATGAGCGCGTACATGATCTCGTCGGTGATCGACCGCTCGATGAACCGGTCGCCCGAAAGGCCCTCGTAGCGGGAGAAGTCCAGCGGCTTGCCGAACCGGACCTCGAGGCGGCGCGGCCACCACATCTTCGAGCCGATCGGGTTGACCTTGTCGGTGCCGATCATCGCGACCGGGATCACCACCGCGCCGGACTCGAGCGCGATCCTGGCGACGCCGGTCTTGCCCTTGTACAGCCGTCCGTCCGGCGAGCGCGTGCCCTCCGGGTAGATGCCGAGCAAGTGGCCGTTGCGCACGAGCCGGATCGCGGTGTCCAGCGCGGCCTGCGCGGCGTTGCCGCCGGAGCGGTCGATCGGGAACTGCCCGACACCGGTGAAGAACCATTTCTTCAGCAGGCCCTTGAAACCGGGCTCGGTGAAATACTCCGATTTGGCCGGGAAAGTCACCTTCCGCTTCACCCGCAGCGGCATGAAGAACGAGTCGGCGACGGCGAGATGGTTGCCGGCGAGGATGGCGCCCCCGGACTCCGGGATGTTCTCGGCGCCGACGACCTTGGTCGGCCACAGCAGCTTGAGCAGCGGTCCGATGAACACAAACTTCGCCAGCCAGTACAGCACGCCGCTCCGTCTCCTCACCCACGCTCGGCCGAGTCCGACCCAGTCCGACGTACCAGAGTACGAAGCTAGGACGTCCTAGCACAACGCGAGCCACCCGGTTACCCGGTGGCAGCGACCGATCTCACAGCGCCGCACGGAGGATCCGGGCGGTGGCCGGACGCCCACAACGCCGCCGCGCCGTGCGAACATGGGTGACCCACACCGATGGAGGAGGAAGGCGATCGCATGGGCGTTCTCGCCGGCGCGGAGCCGTTCGCTCACCCCGGTTCCACCGGCGCCGGATTCCTGCTGTGCCACGGGTTCACCGGCACTCCGGCGAGCATGCGCGCCTGGGGCGAGCACCTGGCGGCCGCCGGGTACGCCGTGCGCTGCCCGCTGCTGCCAGGGCACGGCACCCGGTGGCAGGACATGAACCGGACAGAATGGCAGGACTGGTACGGCCGGGTCCGCGAAGAGCTGCTGGCGCTCAAGGCGGACTGCCCGATCGTGTTCGTCGCCGGATTGTCGATGGGCGGGACGCTGACGCTGCGGCTGGCCGAGGAGTTCGGCGCCGCGATCGCCGGGATCGTCCTGGTCAACCCGTCGGTGACGACCCTGCGCAAGGACGCGAAATTCCTTCCGCTGCTGGCACGGACCATCCCGTCGGTGGCGGCGATCTCGAACGACATCGCCAAGCCGGGGGTCACCGAGCTGGCCTACACCCGGACGCCGGTGCGCGCCGCCGCGAGCCTCGCGAAGTTCTGGGCGATCGTCAGGGCCGGGCTGCCCAAGGTCACCCAGCCGGTGCTGTTGCTGCATTCGGCCGTAGATCATGTCGTCGAACCGGTGAACGCGAAGATCATTCTGAACGAGATCGGCAGCACCGCGGCCACCGAGGTCATACTGGAACACAGTTTCCACGTCGCGACCCAGGACCACGACGCGGACCTGATCTTCACCCGCAGCGTCGAGTTCGCGCACTCGATCCGGGCGGGGCTGACGGAGGAAGCCAGATGAGCCGGGGGCCAGGCAAGGACGGGCCGGAAGACGTCGACGCGACGTTCGCCGAGATCGTCGCCGATCTGCGGGCCGAGGGTGTCGGCCTGCTGCCCGAGAACGACACGATCGACGACGCCGTCGACACCGCCGAGCTGAAGCTCGACCCGCCGAAACCGGAGGCCACGGGGCCGACGGGCTCGACGGGGACGGCCGACGCGGGCTGGCGTGGCGGCGGGACCAACTGGGACAAGACGATGTTCTCCGAGGACCCCGCGTCCGACGACGAGCACTTCGTGCCCCCGGAACCACCACCGCTGCCGCGTCCGCGCAAGGGCGCGTTCGTCGTGCTGCTGCTGTTCATCGTGGGACTGCTCCTGCTGATCATCCCGGGCTTCATCGGGATCAGCCAGACGGTCGCCACCCCGCTGGGGATCCTCGCGCTCGCGACCGCGATCGCGCTGCTGCTGCTCCGCGTCCGGCAGGGTCCCCCGCCCGGCGCCGATCCCAGCAACGGCGCCCAGGTCTGATCAGACCGGGGGAACCCCGCATGCACGTCGAGTTCACTCCGTCACGCCGGTCCACGGTCGGCGCGGAGTGGGAGCTGGCGCTCGTCGACCGGCGCAGCGGCGAGCTGTCCTCGGTGGCCGAACGCGTCCTCGAAGCCGTCCGCCCGGAGGACGGCGGTGAGCATCCGAAGATCAAACAGGAGCTGCTGCTCAACACGATCGAGGTGATCAGCGGGGTCTGCCGGACGATCGGCGAGGTGAAGGCCGATCTGGGCGGGACGCTGGACACCGTGCACACGGTGTGCGACCGGTTCGGCGTCGAGCCGTTCTCCGCCGGGACGCACCCGTTCTCCAGCTGGTACCAGCAGAAGGTCACCGACAAGGCGCGCTACGCCAAGCTGATCGACCGGACCCAGTGGTGGGGACGGCAGATGCTGGTCTACGGCGTCCACGTGCACGTCGGCGTCGAGCATCGCGAAAAGGTGCTCCCGATCCTCGACTCGCTGCTGATCTACGCGCCGCATCTGCAGGCGCTGTCGGCGTCCTCGCCGTACTGGGGTGCCGAGGACACCGGGTACGCGTCGAACCGGGCGCTGATGTTCCAGCAACTGCCGACCGCGGGCCTGCCGTTCCAGTTCACGAAGTGGCCCGAGCTGGAGAACTACGTCGCCGACATGTTCACCACCGGCGTGATCGACGACTTCTCCGAGATCCGCTGGGACATCCGGCCCTCGCCGCGGCTCGGGACGATCGAGATGCGGGTCTGCGACGGGCTGCCGACGCTGGAGGAGGTCGGCGCGATCGCGGCGCTGACGCAGTGTCTGGTCGAGGATTTCAGCACGCGGCTCGACGACGGCGAGGTGCTGCCGACGCTTCCGCCGTGGCACGTCCAGGAGAACAAGTGGCGCGCGGCGCGCTACGGCACCGACGCGATCGTCATCCTCGACGCGCGGGGGCGGGAGCGGCTCGTCACCGACGACGTCTGCGTGTTGCTCGACCGGCTGGAACCGGTGGCGCGGCGGCTGGACTGCGTGCGCGAACTCCGGGACGTCGAGACGATCCTGCGGTACGGGCCCAGCTATCAGCGGCAGCGGGCGGTGGCCCGGCAGCACAACGGGAGTCTCAAGGCCGTGGTGGCGTCGCTGGTGTCGGAGATGCGGGACGGGATCCCGCGTACCTGAACGGACAACTCGCGTGCCTGGATGGAGATCTCGCGTACCTGGATGGACGACTCGCGTGATCAGGGGCGTAGCTCGGCGAGGAGGGTGGCGGGGCCGAGGGTGGTGGCGCCGAGGGAGGTGACGCGGGATTTCAGCTCGCGGTCGGCGGTGGCGACGACGACGTGGTTGCCGGGGTCGGCACGTAGTTCGCGGGTGAGGGCGACGATGGCGGAGTCGCCGTCGGTTTCGGCGTCGACGACCTCGACGCCGGGGATCGGTTCGACGCCGCGGGCCTTGCCCTCGACGACGAGGATCACGCGGGGCCACCACGTCCAGTCCTGCCCGGCTCCGCCGCCCACGACGGTGTCCGGGAGGCCGGTCTCGGTCAGGGACGCGAGTTCGTCGCGCAGCCGGACCGCGGCGCCGAACCGGTCGCGCCACCAGCCGTCCGGCCGGGAGCCGACGACGTTCGCGCCGTCGACGACGAGCACCAGCGTCCGGTCCAGCTGGGTACGCAACTCCGGCCACGCTGCGGCGAAGTCGCGGTGCAGCCGGAACCCGGCGACGTCGTCGGGGCGGACCCAGCGCAGTTCGGCGCTCTCGGAATTCGCCACCCGCTCCTCGATCGTCCCGGTCACCGAAGCGACCACTGTGGTGTAGCGCCAATCCCCGTGCTCCAGCACCGACGCCGACAACGCGCGGACCGTGCCGGGAGCCACTGCGGCCTCCTCGTGCGCCTCGCGGACGGCCGCCTCGCGCGGGGTCTCCCCCGCTTCGAGCGCGCCGCCGGGCAGCGCCCACGTCCGCCCGTGATGCACCCACCACGCCCGGCGCTGCAGCAGCACCCCGCGCTCGGGATCCGACAGCAACAACCCCGCCGCGCCGTGCCTGCCCCAGTGCAGCCTGCCGCACGAACAACGGACGAACACGTTGGCGGGGAGGGTAGTCATCCTCCTACCGTGACACACCGACCTGCGCATCGTCAGCCGTCGCGACGTCCATCGCCAGCGCGGCCGCGCCGACGATCGCGGTGTCGTCGCCCAGGTGCGCGGTCCGGATCCGGGCCAGCGGCCGGTACTTGGCACCGGTGATCGCACCCGCGTAGTGCTCACGGGCCTCGTCGAGGAACAGCGGCGCGGACTCCGACACCCCGCCGCCGATGACGATGATCTCCGGGTCGAACACGTCCGCCACCAGCGCGAGCCCCTCGCCGAGCCATTTCGCCAGCTCCGCCATGGCCCGCTGGGCGATCGGGTCGCCGTCGCGGGCGGCGCCCGCGACGCGCCTGCCGGTGATCGAACCCGGGTCCCCGGCGACCTCGCGGGCCAGCACGGTCGAGCGGCCCGGATACCGCGCCAGCAGCTCCACCGCGGTCGCCGCCAGGGCCGTGCCGCTGCAGTACCGCTCCCAGCAGCCGTACTTCCCGCACGGGCAGGCCCGGCCGCCCGGCACCACGGTGAGATGCCCGAGTTCGGGGGCGACGCCGTACGCGCCGCGGTAGATCCTGCCGTCGAGCAGCAGCCCGGCGCCGATCCCGGTGCCGAGTGCCACCAGCGCGGCCACCTGGGCACCCCGCGCGGCGCCGAACCGGTGTTCGCCGACCACCGCGGAGTTCACGTCGTGCTCCAGCGTCACCGGCAGGCCGACGCGCTTTTCGATACGTTCGGCCACCGGCGCGTCCCGCCAGGCCAGATGCGGCGCGAACATGACCGTGCGGCGGTCCCGCGCGACGAACCCGGCGACGGCCAGCCCCACCCCGGCCACCTCGTGCCGGTTGCGGAGCGTCTCGACGACCCCGGCGATGGCGTCCTCCAGGGGACCTTCCTCGCTCGGCGTCGCCACCCGCGTGGTGTCCAGCATCGAGCCACGCTCGTCCACGACACCGGCCCGGACGCTCGTCCCGCCGACGTCCACCCCGATCGTCCGCACCGCTCAGTACTCCCGCTCCGCCTGCCAGTTGTCCCGCCTGCGGACCGTGATGTGCTGCACCCTCGGCGAGGCCGGGGCCCCGGCGGGCTCCGGCTCGCGCCGCGCGGGGTGGAACCCCGGCATGTGCACCCCGTCCTCCGGCTCCCACCGGTCCGCGAGCACCGCCCGCAGCAGGGCCACCAGCTGGGCGGCCTGTTCGAGCAGCCGCGCGACGAACTCAGGGCGTTCCCCGCGCAGAACGGCGACGATCGCACACAGTGGACACCAGCCGCATCCCGGGGTGTCTTCCCCGTGCTGCTCAGGCCCCTGCGCGGTGTCCTCTTCGGACATTCCGTGCCCGGCCTTGACGATGCCCTCCAGCCACGGCGCGGCGTGCTCGGCCACCAGCTCGACCAGCAGCCGGATCTCCTCGGCCAGCCGCAGCCCTTCGGCGCCGCCCGGGTTCTCCTGTTCGCTCACCCGTGTCCCCGCTCTCCGGCGGCCAGGCTCACGACCAGGCCGTCCGCGTCGGATTCCGCGCCGGTGATCCGGCACGGCCGCACCGTCTCCGGCAGGGCGATGAGCCTGCGGAAACCGTCCACGGTGATCGCCAGGTCGTCGTCGACGCGGGCGAGATCGACTTCGGCGTCCCGCCGCAGCGGGATCGCGACGCGCAGCCGGTAGCCGTCGCCGTCCTCGACGATCTTCAGCAGCGGCGTGACCGGCTTTCCGTTGCCGGACAAGGGATCGAAGCCGTGATACAGCTCCTGCGCGATCTCCAGCAACGCCGGGAGCCCGACCGGTTCGGCCGCGCGGTGCTCGACCGTGGTGACCAGCTCGGGCCCGAACCCGGCCTCGGCGAGTTCGGCGAGCACGGCGTTCTGCTGGGTCCGCCGGGTGCGGGCCCAGTTCGCCGCCGACCCCCGCCAGAACCCGGGCGCGGGCATCAGCCGGTTCGCGATCAGCCCGTCGACGGCGATGCCGCGCAGCGCGAGCGAGCTGAGCGTGCGCCGGGCCTCGGCGACCACGACGCGTTCCGGCGTCAGGACCAGGCGGACGGTGGTGACGGCCGGGTTCGTGAGCAGCGCCCGCAACGACTCCAGGTGCGTGCCCAGCTTGCGGACCGCCGCGGCCACCCGCGTGCGACGTCCCTTGGCCTGCCAGCCGAACACGCGAGTGAGGTACCCCGAAACGGCCTCGGGCAACGCGAGCAGGCGCAACGTCTCGGCGGTCGGGCCGCAGTCGACGACGACGGTGTCCCACGGGCCGCGTTCGGCCAGCCGCTGCACCTCGGTGAGCGCGAGCAGTTCGTCGACGCCGGGCAGCACGGTCAGCTCCTCGGCGTCGAGCGTGTCCAGCCCCGCTCCAGCCAGGAGGGCACGTAGCTCGTCACGCAGTTCGTGCCAGGTGCTGTCGACGAGCGTGCGGGAATCGATCTGCACCGCCGACAAGAGACTGTCCACTTCGGACGGTTCGGCGCCGAGGACGCGGCCGAAGGCGTCGCCGAGGGAATGCGCGGGATCGGTGGAGACCACGAGCGTCTTCCCGCCGCGCGCGGCCAGCGCCGCGGCGGTGGCCGCGGCGAGGGTCGTCTTCCCGACACCCCCCTTGCCGGTGAACAGCAGGATCCGCATGCCTACCCTTCGGTGGTCGACGGTGTTGCTCAGCCCTCGGCCCGGCGCTTGAGCTCCTTGAGCGCGGTGTCCATGACCATCTTCTCGGCCTTGCGGCGCAGCAGCCCGATCATCGGGAGCACCAGCTCGACGGCGAGGGTGTAGGTGACCTTGGTCCGGCCGCCGCCGAGCGGCTCCAGCGCGTACCGGCCGTTCTGCGCCTTCTGCATCTGGCCGCGCACGAGGTGCCAGCTCACGCCGAGGCCGTCGGCGTCCCAGTCGTACTCGAGGGTGTAGACGTCCTTGATCGGGCCCGCGTCCAGGGTGAGTTTGACCTGCTTGGCGCGGCCGCCGTCGTCCTCGGCCAGCACCTCGGTTTCCCGCACCGCCTTGGCCCACTCCGGGTACGCGGGGAAGTCGGCGATCACCGCCATCACCCGCGCGGGCTCGGCGTCGACCTCGATGGACTGTGTGGACTGCTCCGCCATGGCTGGAAGCGTAGCCGGGCCGCCGCGTCACCAGCGCAGCACGTAGGGCTGCCCGGTCTCCTTGAAGTGACCCACGTTACGGCATTCGGTGTGCCCGACCCTGGCCCGCGGCGCCAGCGGCTGGTGGACGTGGCCGAACACCGACCAGCGGGGCCGGTCCTCCCGGATGACGTCGAGCAGTGCCCCTGAGCCCAGCTCAGCCCGCCGCGCGACGACGTCGTAGACCAGCTCCGGCACCGCGGGCGGCACGTGCGTGCAGAGGAAGTCGATCCGGCCCGCCTCGCGCATCGCGGCGACCGCGGCGTCGAACTCCTCGCGGGTGCGCAGGTGGGGCCGCCAGAAACCGTTGCGGCGGGGCACGACGCCGTCGGGCAGCAGCGCGCCGCCGACGAACCCGAGCCGCAGCCCGCCCAGCTCGACGCTTTCGCCGTCGAGCACCCGGATCCCGGCGCCGGCGAACTCGGGCCACAGCGCCGGGGTGTCCACGTTGCCCGGCGTGGCGTAGGTGGGCGCGGTCATGGCGGCGAACAGCGTCTCGTACTGGGCGCGGACCGCCTCGTCCACCGCGGCGGCGGGATCGGCGAGATCCGCCCACAGGGTGCGGGAGAAGGCGACGGTCTCCTCGCGGGTGCCCTCGCGGCGCAGCCGGGCGAACCGGCCGACCTTCTCGGCGCCGAACAGGGCGCCCATGATGCCCTTGTCGTGCTCACGGTAGTCGACGAAGTCGAGCAGATCACCGAGCACGATCAGCGCGTCGGCGCCGTCCCCCGCGCGCTTGAGCGCGTCGGCGTTGCCGTGCACATCGGACACGACGTGAACCCGCATCGCTTCCCCTAACCCACCTGTGGCGGGACGCCGGGCTCGCGCCCGTCCTCCAGGATCTCCTTGAGCCCGAGCGCGATGGCCTTGGCCGCGCGGGCCCGCCGGTCGAACTCGCGCCGCAGCTCCCGCGGCGCCAGCTCCTTCGGCGTCCCGTCCGGACCGGCCGGGGTGGCGCGGAGGAAGTAGTGCAGCAGGGTGCCGTCGAGCACGGGTTCGGTCCAGACCTCCATGGTACCGACGAGCGCGCCGCGGACCGTCCAGCGCAGGCCCTGCTCGCCGCGGTCGGTGTAGACCTCGAGCACGAGGTCGGGCCAGTACCGGGTCCAGGAGCGGGGATCCGCGAAGGCCGCGGCGACCGTGCTCGGGGGGACCACGATGAAGGTCTCGTCGACGAGGTCGAGGGCTGGTGACGCCTGGTTCACGATCCGCAGAATGTCATGCCGTCACACTGCGGGGTCGGTCAGCATGGTCTTACAGTCCACCTCACGCTAAGTTGACTGGCGGGTAACCCGCGGCGCCGATGCCGCAAGCGTTGAACACGGAGGTCCACGTGCGCGAATACAGCGCCCCCGCCGGCAAGCCGGTGCACGACGACGAGAACCTTGCCGACGTCGTGTGGGCGAACGCCGAACGGTTCTCCGACGTCGTGAGCTTCCGCCGCCAGGTCGACGGGACCTGGCTGGACGTGACGGCCAAGGACTTCGCCGCCGAGGTGCTGGCCGTGGCCAAGGGCCTGGCGAGCGCCGGGATCGGCCCCGGCGACCGGGTCGGGCTCATGTCGAAGACCCGCTACGAATGGACGCTGATCGACTTCGCCATCTGGGCGGCGGGCGCGGTCACCGTGCCCATCTACGACACCTCCTCGGCCGAGCAGGTGCACTGGATCCTGTCGGATTCGGCGGCGAAGGGCGTGTTCGTCGAGACCGCCGAGCACGCCGCGACGCTGGGCGAGGTGCGGGACCGGCTGGGTGATCTCGCCCACGTCTGGCAGATCGAGGGCGACTCCCCCGCCGCCGAGGAGTTGGCCGCCGCGGGCGCCGAACTGTCCGATGAGGACCTGCACGGGCGCCGCCGGTCGGTGAAGGCGGACGATCTGGCCACCATCGTCTACACCTCGGGCACCACCGGGCGGCCCAAGGGCGTCGAGCTGACCCACCGGAACCTCCTCGCGGAGATCCGCGCGGACATCGAGGCGTTCCCGCAGCTGATGGAGCAGGGCAACTCGCTGCTGTGCTTCCTGCCGCTCGCGCACGTGCTCGCCCGCGCGATCGCGGTGACGGCGCTGACCGCGCGGGTCACCCTCGGCCACACCCCCGACGTCAAGAACCTCGTCCCGGACCTGGGCAGTTTCCGGCCGACGTTCGTGGTCGCGGTGCCGCGCGTGTTCGAGAAGGTCTACAACGGCGCCAAGCAGAAAGCGCACGCCGAGGGCAAGGGCAAGATCTTCGACGCCGCCGAGGCCACCGCGGTCGCCTACAGCGAGGCGAAGGACAACGGCGGCGCCGGGCTCGGGCTCACGCTCAAGCACCTGCTGTTCGACAAGCTCGTCTACGCCAAGCTGCGCGCTGCGCTGGGCGGCCGGTGCGTGGCGGCGGTGTCCGGCGGGGCCCCGCTCGGCGCGCGGCTGGCGCACTTCTTCCGCGGCATCGGCGTCCCGGTGTTCGAGGGCTACGGCCTGACCGAGACGTCCGCGGCGGCGAACGTGAACACCGAGAACGCCTTCCGGGTCGGCACGGTCGGCAAGCCGGTGGCCGGGACGTCGGTGCGCATCGCCGAGGACGGCGAGGTGCTGCTCTCGGGCGACGTCGTGTTCAAGGCCTACTACAACAATCCCGCCGCGACCGCGGAGGCGCTCACCGACGGCTGGTTCCACACCGGCGACCTCGGCGAGCTGGACGCGGACGGGTTCCTCAAGATCACCGGGCGCAAGAAGGAGATCATCGTCACCGCGGGCGGCAAGAACGTCGCCCCGTCCGGGCTCGAGGACACGATCAAGGCGTCCCCGCTGGTGAGCCAGGCGATGGTGGTCGGCGACCAGCGGCCGTTCATCGGCGCGCTGGTGACCATCGACGAGGAGTACTTCCCGTCGTGGAAGTCCCAGCACGGCAAGCCCGCCGGGGCGACCGTGGCCGAACTGGCCGACGACGCCGATCTGCGCGCCGAGATCCAGTCCGCTGTGGACGAAGCGAACAAGGCGGTCTCGCACGCCGAGTCGATCAAGAAGTTCACCATCCTGGCCAACGACTTCACCGAGGCGGGCGGCGAGATCACGCCGAGCCTCAAGCTCAAGCGCAACATCGTCTCGAAGAACTACGCGGGCGACATCGAAGCGCTGTACAAGAAGTAGCCGGACGGTCCGTGAAGGCCTCCTTCACAGCGGTGAGCGCTGTGAAGG
>NZ_JBHYIQ010000109.1:0-13803 GCF_042739895.1 Amycolatopsis sp. NPDC059021 | reverse complement strand
CTAACCCCGGGGCCACCAGCTCCGCGTGCACACAAATGCCGCGGCGCTGCCGGTCACCCCCCCCTCCACCGGGGTGAGCGCTGTGAAGGAGGCCTTCACGGCTTTGCTGTCCTTTGTGGACTACTGGGCCTGCGGCGGCTGAGCCTGCTGCTGGGGCGTGCCGTCCTCGGGAACGACGTAGACGGCGGTGCCGTAGGCGGCGATCTCGCTGGCGGTCTGGGCGATCTCGTTGCAGTCGAAGCGGAGCGCGAGGACCGCGTTCGCGCCGTACGACATGGCCTCCTGCGAAAGCCGGAGCAGCGCCTCGTTCCGGGAATCCGCCAGCAGCTTCGACAGGCCCTTGAGCTCACCGCCCGCCATCGCCTTGAAGCCCGCGCCGATGTTCGAAAACACGTTGCGGCTGCGCACGGTGAGACCGAAAACCTCGCCGTAGACCCGAGTCACCCGATAGCCGGGCAGATCGTTCATGGTCGACAGGAGGACCGGGAATTGCTGCGGATCGGGTCGCGTCATGGCCGGATCGTATCGGCGACCGGGAAAGCACGCGGAGATTTCAGCGTCGGCGCGTCCCCGCCCGGTACGCCGCGACGCGTTCGGCGTCGTGGGTCAGCGCCGCGGCCACCAGCTTCTCCATGGGTTCGCGGCGTTCCGCCTCGTAAGCAGCGAAGGCGGCTGGTGCGTCCGGCTGGGTACGCAGGCATTCGGCGAGGGTGGCGGCGTCCTCGATCGCCATCGACGCGCCCGCGGCCGCCGCGGGCGAAAAGGCGTGGACCGCGTCGCCCACCAGGACCATCCGCGGCGTCGACCAGTTCGGCACCGAGGGAAGGTCGTACGCGTGATCACCGAACACCTCGTCCCCGCTCGCCGCGATGATTTCGGCCGGGGGCAAGGATTCTCCGCGAAAATCGGAGGCAGCGGGGGCATATCCTGGCGAAGCCTGCTCCCGCTGCCGACCGGGTGCGGGTGTCCCGCAAAATACCGACGAAGCCAGCTCGCGCCATCCGGCGGGCGTTGTCGCGGCGATCTCCTCGCGGCTCCGCTCGGTGTCGGGGACGCGGGCGAACCAGGACGTCACCCTGTCCGGGCCGGTGGTGCAGCCGAACGCGGCGAACCGGCCCTGGACCATCCGGTAGATCCCGGGCGCGGCCGCGACGTCGCGGGCGTAGCCGTACACCACGCTGATCCCGGTGTAGCGCGGTTCGGGGACCGCCGGGTCGATCAGCCGGCGCACCAGCGAACGCAGGCCGTCCGCGCCGACCAGGATGTCGCCGGTGGCCGAGGTGCCGTCCGCGAACCACGCGGTCACACCGTCGGCGCCGTGCTCCGCGCCGACGAGCCGTTTGCCGTGCCGGACCGGGATTCCGCGCCGGACCGCCTCTTCCTGCAGCACGCGGTAGAGCGCGGCACGCGTGATCGTCCTCGGCCCCGAACCGTCCTCATAGGACCGATTCGCCGCGATCGTCCCGTCGGGCGCGACGAGTTCGAGACCGGTGGAGGCGACCGACGCTTCGGCGACCGGTCCGTCCGCCCCGATCTCCCGCAACGCCGCCATGCCGTTGGCCATGAGCACCAGGAACGCGCCCGCGTCCGCGCCGCCGCCGCGGTGCGCCTCGAAGACGACCGGTTCGTGCCCGGCACGCCGCACCGCCATCGCCGTGGCCGCGCCCGCGACCCCGCCGCCCGCGATCAGCACCCGCACCCTGTCCCCTTCCCCGCCGGGCGGCCCGCGTGCCGCCGTCACCGACCGTACCGGTACCCGGCGGCACGCGAAGGAGTCAGGAGGCCGCGCCGGAGGCGTTGATATCGCCGTTGACGCCCGCCGGGTAGAACCCGCCGGAGGTCGCCTTGTCCTTGGTCAGGTAGGCGATGTTGAGCACCCGGTCGGCGCCGCGGCCGAAGGCGATGCCGTTGCCGTCGGCGGGTACCAGGTTCGCCCGGCCGCCCACGAGCACGCCCTGGTCGTCGTCGCCCTTGCCGTCGAGGCCGTCGCGCGCGTCGGACAGCTTGTTCGTCACCTCGCCGAGGCCGCGCTCGAACAGCTGCGAGCGGACGATCCCGGCGTGGTAGGCCTCGACGGCGAGCATGCCCGCCGCGGCGTCGAGGAACGTCTTGTTGGTGATGAGCGGTGCCGCGCCCTTGTACGCGGTGACCCCGACGTCCTCGAAGAGGAACGCGGCGAGCAGGAAGTTGTTCTCGCTGGCGAACGGGTCGAACGTCTGGCCCTGCTTGATCAGCCCGGACGCCTGTGCCGCCGCGGTGAAGCTGTTCTGGAAGTCGATCTGTGGCTGCGCGACCGCCTGGTTGCCCAGTGCCTGGCGCAGGAAGTTCACGTGCGCGATCTCGTCGCCCGCGATCTCCTGCGCGATCTGCCGGACGGCCTGGCTCT
This sequence comes from Amycolatopsis sp. NPDC059021, assembly GCF_042739895.1. Taxonomy (NCBI): domain Bacteria; kingdom Bacillati; phylum Actinomycetota; class Actinomycetes; order Pseudonocardiales; family Pseudonocardiaceae; genus Amycolatopsis; species Amycolatopsis sp. NPDC059021. The sequence continues at coordinate 11,417 of NZ_JBHYIQ010000109.1, read as the reverse complement.
TGAACTGCACCGCGTGGCCGCCTGCCACCCCGCCCAGCTTCCCGACGCCGCCGGTCAGCTGGACGGGCAGGCCGTACCCGGAGACCGCGAACGAGTACAGGTTGGCTTCCAGGTACTCCAGGTTCAGGGCGAAGTTCAGGACGGCGGCGTCACTCGCGGCACCGTCGGCCCCCTTGGCGGCGGCCTGCTCGGCCGCGGACGGCGCACCCGCCGAAGCCACCGACAGGGTGCTGCCGAGGTACCCGGCTCCGACGAGCCCGAGCCCCGCCGCTCCCGCGGTCCTGAGGAAGCGGCGGCGATCGGTGGCGTTCTCCGCGCTGCGGGAGACCAGATGCCGCACGTAGCGTTTTCCGAACACGGGAAGTCCTCTCTGGCTGCTCACCCACCCGCAGGGGCTTCGGAGCAGGCACGCGAGAGGTTCGGTCCCGTGTCCGGAAAAGCTCAGCTCTTCTGCGCGGCGGCGAGGCGGACGCAGACCGCGACGCCGCGGAGTGCCTCTTCGACCTCGGCCAGCTCGGGGAACGTCGGCGCGATCCGGATGGTCGCGTCGGCGGGGTCGTCACCGTGCGGGTGAGTGGCCCCGGCGGGGGTCAGCGCGATCCCGGCCTCCTTGGCCAGCCGCACGACCTCCTTCGCGGTGCCCTCGGGCACGGTCAGCGTGACGAAGTACCCGCCGAGCGGCTTCGTCCACGACGCCAGCCCGGTGCCGCCGAGCTCCTCGGTGAAGATGCGGTCCACCGCGGCGAACTTCGGCGCGATGATCTCCGCGTGCTTGCGCATGAGCGCGCGGACGCCGTCGGCGTCGCGCAGGAACATCGCGTGCCGCAGCTGGTTGACCTTGTCCGGGCCGATGGTCCGCTTGCCGACCAGCGCCGTCCACCAGTCGATGTTCGCCTGCGACGCGCCGAAGAACCCGACGCCGGAACCGGCGAGGGTGATCTTCGAGGTGGACCCGAACACGAACACGCGGTCGGCGTTGCCCGCTTCGGTGGCCAGCGCGAGGATGTCGGCGAGCTCCGGCTCGGTGTCGGTCAGGTGGTGCACCGCGTAGGCGTTGTCCCAGAAGATCCGGAAGTCCGGCGCGGCGGTGCTCATCGTGGCCAGCCTGCGGACCGTGTCGTCGCTGAAGGTGACGCCGGTCGGGTTGCTGTACTTCGGCACGCACCAGATGCCCTTGATGCCGGCGTCCTCGGCGACGAGCCGCTCGACGACGTCCATGTCGGGGCCGGACTCGGTCATCGGCACCTGGATCAGCTCGATGCCGAACCGCGCCGAAAGGTTGAAGTGGCGGTCGTAGCCGGGAACCGGGCAGAGGAAGGCGATCCGCGGCTCGTCGGCCCAGCGGCGCTCGGCGCCGGGAAGCTTGCTGAGCAGCGCGTGCACGGTGGCGTCGTGCATCAGCTCGAGGCTGGAGTTGCCCGCGGCCAGCAGCTGCTCGGCCGGGACCCCGAGCGCGGGGGCGAAGATGCGCCGGAGCTCGGTCAGGCCCTTGAGCCCGCCGTAGTTGCGCACGTCGGTGCCGTCTTCGGCGGTGTGGGCGCCGTTCGGGAGCGAGAGCAGCTCGGCCGAGAGGTCCAGCTGCCGGGGGGACGGCTTGCCGCGGGTGATGTCGAGGCGGAGACCTCGCTCGACCAGCGCCGCGTAATCCCGGCGGGCGCTGTCGGCGTCGACAGAAGCAGTGGTCATGGGGTAACGCTAACCCCGTCGGCCCAGCCGCCGTCGGCTGGTCCGTTTTCAGGTCGTTACGCTGCGTCCCGTGATGTTCGTCGTGCACGCCGACTACCGGCAGTTCTCCTTGCGGGACAAGGCTTCCCACCAGTCGTGGCTGCGTACGCACCCGCGGCGGGAAGTCTGGACCGACGAGGCGGTCACCCGGCACCGGATCGGAACCGAACCTCATTCGCTTTCGATCGCCACGGCCCGCTCGGACCTCGTCGAGGTGATCGTGCACGTGGACGACGCGCCTCCCGCGCTGCTCGCCGACGCGGATCACGTGGTGGAGGCCGATCTCGACGTGCCGTCCGGGGAGCTGTCCCTGTTCGGCCCGGCGGACTATCCGGGCCAGCAGCGGCACCTGCCGGTGGCACCGGGCCGGTACCGGGTGCGGGTGTCGTACCTGCAGGCCGGGCCACCGGACGCGGAGTGGAACGACTTCGAGTACGGCGACCATCTGCGGTACGTGCTCGACCTCTGGCCGGTGTCCTCGGCCTCGGATCTCGTGGTGCTGAAACAGGGCGGCGACCTCTGGGACGGCTGAAGCGGAAAATCCCGGCGCGGGGGGGGGGGGGCGCGGCGCGCGCGCGCGGGGCCCGCGCCCGGCCCCCCCCCCCGCCGGTCCCCCTTACCTACCCCCGGTCCCAGGTGACCGGAAGCCGCCGGACGCCGTAGATGTTCTGGTGGTCCGGACGCAGCGGGACGTCCTCGGGCGGGACGGCCAGCCGCAGCGTCGGGAAGCGAGTGAACAGCGCCGGGAAGGCGACGCGCATTTCGACCCTGGCCAGCTGCTGGCCGAGGCACTGGTGGATGCCGTGGCCGAAGGTCAGGTGCCCGGTCGCCTTCCGCGTCAGGTCGAGGCTGTCGGGATCGGCGAACTTCCGCGGGTCACGGTTGGCGGTCTGCATCGAGATCGTGACCGACTCCCCCGCCTTGATCACCTCTCCGCCCAGCTCGACGTCCTCCAGCGCCGCCCGTATCCCGGTGTGGGTGATGCTCAGGTAGCGCAGCAGTTCCTCGACGGCCCCCTCGGCGATGCCCGGATCGGCGCGCAGCGCGGCGGCCTGCTCGGGGTTGCGCAGCAACGCGAAAGTACCGAGCGCGAGCATGTTGGCGGTGGTGTCGAGCCCCGCCCCCAGCAGGAACGTGCCGAGGCCGGCCAGTTCCTCGTCGGTGAGATCGCTGGTGGTCAGCTCGCTGAGGATGTCGTCGGTGGGCTGGGCACGCTTGGCGGGGACCAGCTGACCCACGTACTCCATCAGCGCGCCGTACGCGGCCATCATCTCCTCCGGAGTGCTGTCCACGTTGTTCACCGACGCCGCGTAACTCTGGAAGGTCGCGCGGTCGGCATAGGGAACGCCGAGCAGTTCGCAGATCATCACCGCGGGAATCGGATGCGCGTACGCCTGGACCAGATCGACCTCCGGGCCCTGCCGTTCCATGGCGTCCAGGTGCTCGGCGGTGATCTGCTCGACGTGGTCGGTGAGCTGCCGCATCCGGCGCACGGTGAACCGGGCGGTGAGCAGTTTCCGGAGGCGGGCGTGCTCCGGGTCGTCGATGCCGGTCAGGTCGCCGGGCGGCGCGGACGGTATCTCGACGCTCTCCCCACCCGGCATCGGATAGTGCGACAGCTCGTACCGCGAGCTGAACCGCCGGTCGGCCAGTACCGCGCGGACCTCCTCGTAGCCGGTGACGAGCCAGCCGACGTGCCCGTCGGGATAGGTCAGCCGGGTCAGCGGACGCTGATCGCGGATCCGGCTCAGTTCGGCGGGCGGGTCGAACGGGCATCCCGCGGGACGGGCCACGGGAAACTCGGTGAGGCCGGCGATCGCTTCGTTCTGCATCGTGCTCTCCCTCTCGTACGCGCTGGGTCAGCGCTCCGTGGCCGTCCAGGTGACGGGCAGTTCGTGGACGCCGTAGATGTTCATGTCGGTCTTGAGCTTCACGTCGCCGGCCGGAACGGCGAGCTTCAAGCTCGGGAAACGCCGCAGCAGCCCGGTGAAACCGGCACGCATCTCGATACGGGCCAGCTGCTGGCCGAGGCACTGGTGGACGCCGTGGCCGAAGGACAGGTGACCGCGGGCGTTGCGGTGGAAGTCCAGCGTGCCGGGGTCGTCGAAACGCCGGGGGTCGCGGTTGGCGGCCAGCAGGGCGACGACGACGGTCGATCCCTCGCGGATGGTTTCCCCGCCGAGTTCGATGTCCTCGGCGGCGTAGCGGTAGAAGATGTCCGCAATGGACAGATAACGCAGGAGTTCCTCGACGGCGTCGGGCATCAGGTCCGGGTCGGCACGCAGTTCGGCCAGCTGCTCGGGGTGTTCCAGGAGCGCGAAAGTGCCCAGCCCCAGCATGTTGGCGGTGGTCTCATGACCCGCGAACAGCAGCAGGAAGGCCACCCCGACCAGCTCTTCGATGCTGAGGTCCGCATCGCGGGCCAGATCCGACAGGATGTCGTCGCCGGGTTCGGCACGTTTGCGCGTGACCAGTTCGGCCAGGTACGAGGTCATCGCCTCGTACGCGGCCATCTTGTCCTCGAGCGTCACGTCCTTTTCCAGGAACTTGGAGGTGTTGACCTGGAAGGTGTCCCGGTCGGTGTACGGGACACCGAGCAGCGCGCAGATCACCAGCGACGGAACCGGCAACGCGAATTCCTTGACCAGGTCGACCGGCGGGGCCAGCCGCGCCATTTCGTCCAGTTGCCGCTCGGTGATCTCGGCGATCTGTTCTTCGAGCTGTTTCATGCGCCGCACGGTGAAGGCGCCGGTGAGCTTGCGCCGCAACCGGGTGTGATCCGGCGGGTCCATGGCGACGAACATGCCCGGTGTCTGCGGGGACGGCTCGGTCTGGACGGGCATGCCGGGGGTCTCGTAGGGCAGGTGGATGATGCCGATGTCCTGGCGGGAGCTGAACCGGGTGTCGGCCAGCAGCTGACGGACCTCGTCATAGCCGGTGACGAGCCAGCCGGCGTGCCCGTCGGGAAAGATCAAGGGACTGACCGGACGCGCCTCGCGCAGCGCGGTGAGTGCGCTGGGTGGGTCGAACGGGCCCGCGTCGCGTTCCATCGGAAGTCCCTGCGGGATGGGAACCGTTTGAGTCATCGGTTTTCCTTACGTGGCGGGAGACTTGCTCAGCGGGAGTACTCGCGGTTGAACAGCTTTTTCGACCAGAGGTAGCTGCCGAGGGCGATGACGGCGCACCAGCTGAGCGCGATCCACCAGTGGTTCCCGAGCGGCTTGTCCATCAGCAGGCCGCGCATGGTTTCGATGATCGGCGTGAACGGCTGGTACTCGGCAAACCAGCGCAGGCCGGCGGGCATCGAGCTGGTGGGCACGAACCCGCTGCCGAGGAACGGCAGCAGCATCAACGGCAGCAGGATGTTGCTCGAGGACTCGACGCTCTTGCTCACCAGGCCGAGCGCGACCGCGAGCCAGACGAGCGCGAACGTCACCACCAGCAGGAAACCGGCCAGTGCGAACCACGCGCCGGCCCCCGCGGCGGGCCGGAAACCGACGAGCAGCGCCACGCCGGTCACGACTGCCGTGCTCAGCACCGCCTGGATCACGCTGCCCAGCACGTGCCCGGTCAGCACCGAGACGCGGGCGATGTGCATGGTGCGGAACCGGGCGATGATGCCTTCGGTCATGTCCATCGCGACCGAGACCGTGGTCCCCTGGACCGTGGCCGTGATCGTCATCAGGAGAATCCCCGGCGCCAGGTAGTTGACGTACTCGGCGCGCCCGCCGGCGGCTCCGCCGAGCCCCGCTCCCATCGTGCCGCCGAAGACGTAGACGAACAGCAGCAGGAAGATGATCGGCATCCCGATCAGCTGCACGGTCATCGACGGATAACGGATCATGCGCTTGAGGTTGCGGCGCAGCATCGTCGCCGAGTCGCGCAGCGGGTGAAACCGGAGGGCGGCGGGAGCCGGCCCGGCGAGTGCGTGAGCTGCGGTGCTCATCGGATGGTCACCTTCCCGTTCTGGGAGTTCTCGTTCGTGGTGGTCTGGGTGCCGGAGTCCTTCGGATTTCCGGTGAGGGCAAGGAAAACGTCGTCGAGGTCGGGGGTGTGCACCGACAGCTCGTCGACCTCGATGGCACGCTCGTCGAGGCTGTCGATCAGGTGCTTCAGTGAGCGGAGGCTGCCGTCGCTGGGCACGCGCAGCGCGAGCGCGTCGTTGTCGTGCGAGACCTCGCCCAGTAGCCGCGTCGCGGCGTCGAGGCCGTGGGTGTCGGCGAACCGCAGGCGGACGTGCCCGCCGGGGATGCGGCGCTTCAGCTCGTCCGCGGTCCCCTCGGCGACGAGCCGGCCGTGGTCGAGGACGCCGATCTTGTCGGCCAGTTCGTCGGCCTCCTCCAGGTACTGCGTGGTCAGGAAGATGGTGACGCCGCTGATCACGAGTTCCCGGACGATCTGCCACATGCTCCGGCGGCTGCGCGGATCCAGGCCGGTGGTCGGCTCGTCGAGGAAGATCACCCGCGGGCTGCCGACCAGGGTCATCGCGAGGTCGAGCCGCCGCCGCATCCCCCCGGAGTAGCTCGACGCCGGCTTCCCGGCCGCGGCGACCAGGTCGAACTGCTCCAGCAGCTGGGTGGTACGCCGCCTGCCCTCGGCCCGGCCGAGGTGGTTCAGATCCGCCATCATGCGCAGGTTCTCTTCGCCGGTGAGCAGGTTGTCCACCGCCGAGAACTGGCCGGTGACGCCGATCGCGGCACGCACCGCGTCGGGTTCGCGCGTCAGGTCGTGACCCGCGACCCTGGCCTCCCCCGCGTCGGCGTTGATCAGAGTGGACAGGATCTTGACCGTGGTGGTCTTCCCGGCGCCGTTCGCGCCGAGCAGCGAGTAGACCGTGCCCTGCGGCACGTTCAGGTCGAGCCCGTCGAGCACGACGTGATCGCCGTACGATTTGCGCAGTCCCTTCACCGCGATCGCGGAGCGGGCGTGGTCGATGGTCATGGTTCCCCCTGGAAAGGTTGGCAGGTAAGCGAAAAGGGATCAGGAACGGCGGATGGTGATGTCGCCGTAGGAGGTGCGGGCACGCACCTCGACGGTCTCGTCGGACTCCCCCGGCCGGGTGGCGCTCTCCATCAGGTTGTGCACCTGCCCGAAGCCGGTGTGCACCTCGAGCCAGGCGGCGGTGCCTTCGGCGATGCCGACCTCGAGGTCGCCCATCGAAGTCGCGAGCGTGACCGAACCGCGGACCACCTCGCCGATACGGATGCCGCCGTTGGCCGTCTTCGCGTCGACCCCCGCGCCCGCCCGGCCGACGAAGATGTCGCCGTTGGCCGCCCGCGCCCGGACGTCACCGGCGACCGCGTCGAACTCGGTGTTGCCATTGGAGTTCTTGACGACCGCGGAGCCCTCGACCTCGCCGATGCGGACCTTCCCCGAGCTGGTGTGGATGTCGGCATTGCCCGCGACGCCGTCCACGGTGACGTGGCCGGTCGACGTGTCCAGTCGCAGCGAGCCGGTGTGCTCGAACTGGAAGTCCCCGACCGAGGTCTTCAGCCGGCACTCGCCGAGCCTGCCCGTGGCACGGAAGCCCCCGACCTGCGCGTCGCCCGCCACGTGCGAGCCGGCGGGCAGGTCGATGGACACCGTGACCGACCTGGTCTTGCGGGAGAAGTCGAACGCCCTGGCCTTCGGCCCCTTGATCTGCAGCCTGCCGTTCGCGTACTCGACGCGGACCTGGCCCGCGGCCTTCACGTCGGACTCGTCGGCTGGGTTGGTCGGACGCACTTCGACGACCGTGTCGGCGCGGTCGCTCGCGCTGAACCGCACATCGCCGACACCGAGTTCGAGCGTCACGGAAATCGGTTCGGGTGTGTCGAAAATGGGCATAGGTGTCCCCTCGGAATGGGTAGGTGAGGCGTCCCCGCAGGTCAGGGACGTGGTGCTGGAAAGCGGCTCCGGTGGCTAGCGCACCCAGCCGGTGTACTTCTGCTTGCTCCATTTACCCGCGTACGACTCGGGATGCTGCTGCTCGCGGCCGGACTGCCGCAGCGCGGTCGTGGCCGCGCGGACCAGCCAGGCGTTGACCGAGCGGCCCTCCTTGGCGGCCGCCTCCTCGACCGCGGCCTTGAGCTGCTCCGGGAGGCGCACGTTGATCCGCGCGGTGGGGCCGTCCTCGGCGATCGGCGGGCCGTCGTCCGGCTCGGCCGCCGGTGCCTCGGCCTCGGCCGCGTCCGGCCCCCCTTCGGCGGGCGGCGTGGTCACCACGAAGTTCGGATCACGTCCCCGCAGGCGCACCTCCACCGATCCCGGAGCCAGGTCCCGGGTGATCTCGTCGGCGGCGGCCGCCAGCGCGTCCAGCAACGTCATCCGGATCGCCGATTCGAGCGACCCGGTCAGGCGCTCGACCAGCGCACGCGACTCCTCGCCACCCGCTTCGGCCAGGGTGGCGAACTCACTTCCGAGATTGCGTACATACGAGGTCAAGTCCATGGCACCACTATGGCACACGAGTGGCACCACTGCAAGCCATGTTGGCTCAGAAGGTGCCACACGTGGCACCGGCGCGTGCCACTACGGTGTGCGGAGTGAAGCGGGTACTGGTCACCGGGATGTCGGGAACGGGTAAGAGCACGCTGCTGGACGAACTCGCGGCACGGGGTCACCGGACCGTCGACACCGACTACGGCGGCTACCACGAAACGATCGACGGCGAACGGCTCTGGCGCGTGGACCGGATCGACGCCCTGCTTTCCGAGGTTTCCGCCGCGCCCCTGTTCGTGCAGGGCACAACGCGGAACCAGGTCCTGTTCTATCCCCGCTTCGACCACATCGTGCTGCTCAGCGCTCCGGCCGACGTCCTCGTCGAGCGGCTGGCCGCCCGGACGACCAATCCCTACGGGAAAACCTCGGCGGAACTCGCCGAGACGCTCGGCTATCTCGAGACCGTGGAGCCGCTGCTCCGGGAGTCCGCCACGCTCGAGGTGGTCACGACGGTGCCGGTCGGGCGAGTGGCCGACATCGTTCTCGAGCATGTGCTCTGACACCCGCCTCCGCTGACGACGTGGGTCAGAACAACGTCATCGGCTCGTGCGACTCGGGTTCGGGCAGCGGCTCCAACTCGGGCAGCCCAGCGCGTACTTCGTCGTGGAATCGACGGGCCAGCATCAGCGATCCGGCGTTGTCGGGCGTATGGAGGAACACCGTCGGCGAACGGCCCTCGCGCAGCCACGCGGTGACGACGTCGATCCACGGCCGCCAGCCCGCGACGGTGGCGTCGACGTCGTCACGCCCGTGGTAGCGCACGATCGGATATTCGGTGAGGGCGCGAGTGCGACGCGCCACCCGTGGCTTCTTCGCCCAGGCCTCGCGTTCGCCGGGGCTGACCGGTCGCGCGGCGAACAACGTCGTGGTGTCGAACGGCATCCATTCGGCGCCGACCCGCCCCAGCACGTACTCCAGTTGCCGCGCGGCCTTCTCGTCGTCGAAGAACGCGGGATGCCGGACTTCGACGGTGTACCGGTGAGCCGGCGGCAACTGCCGCAGAAACCCCGCCAGCACACCGAGATCGGTCGGTCCGAAGGACGCGGGCAGTTGCAGCCACACCGCGTGGGCGCGCGGCCCGAGCGGTTCGATCGCGTGCAGGAACGCCCGCAGTTCGGCCTCGGCGCCGGTCAATCGTCGTTCGTGCGTAATGGTTTTCGGCAGTTTGACCACGAACCGGAACTCGGGGGTGGTCTGGTTCGCCCAGGTCTGGACGGTGTTCCGCGCGGGTGTCGCGTAGAAGGTGGTGTTGCCCTCCACCGCGTTGCACCAGCCCGCCTAGGAGCGCAGCCGTTCCCGCGGATTCGGCTGCAGCTCCTGCCAGGCGGTGTGCGTCCACATCGCGCATCCCACATGAAGCCGCATGCCCGCGACGTTAGTCCCCCTACGTTCTCGGCCTCGACACCGGCGCCGGGGTCATGACCTCATCGAGGCCGGGTGACCATCCCGAAGTGAGCAGGTCCAGCCCGAGGTGCGTGCAGCGGTGCCGCACCGCCTTACCGTCCCGCTGCGAGACGACCAGCCCGGCAGCGCGAAGGGTCTTGGTCTGGAGGGACGCCGCAGCGACGGTTACGGACAACTCCTTGGCGAGTTCACTGGTGGTGCGGTCGAACGTCAGCGCGCGGAGCGCTCTGGCACGCGTAGCGCCGAGCAGACCGGAGAGCGGGTCGGCGGCCTCGCCGGAAGTGAGCAACGGCAACGGGGTCAGTGCCGGGTAGATCAGCACCAGCGGGCCGTCGCCGTGCCGTGCGACGAGCGGATGACTGGCCCACAGCAGTGACGGCTGCAGGCTGATTCCCTGCCCGGTGAGCGTGATGTCGACCTCCCGGGGGAAGTCGATCTCCAGTGTCATGTCCCGCCACCGGATCGACGGGGACAGCCCGGTCAACGTGGCGCGCAGGCCGTCCCGTGCGAGAACCCGGGCACGCCAGGCGGTTTCGGCGTGGAAGCTCGCCCGCAGCCGGGGCCATACCTCGGCCAGCGTGGCGCGATAGGCCGAGCGCAGGGCGCGCTCGAGCACCTCCCAGGCCTCCTTGTCCCGCTCGGCGAGCCCGCGGACCCACGGCGTACGAGGCCGGTCGATCGCGCACACCCGCTCGAGCTCGGCGCGGACGTCGACCCGCGAGGCCGACATCACCCGGTCGACTCCCTCGTCCACCGTGGAACTGGGCGGATCGAGGAACAGCGGCCCGGCGCCGAGTGGCGATACCAGTTGCGCCAGCGGGCTTCCTTCGACCGCGAAGGTCCGTGCCATCCGATGCCGCCACGGAGCGAACGCCGGATGCGGGTCCCGGCGCTGCAGCATCTGCATCGCGAGCGTCAGCTCACCCAGCGGCGCCGGATGTTCGGCGATCGAAACGCGCAGGAGATCTTCCACGGTACAGCGAATGCGCAGCACTACTCCCCCCAGCGTAGTCACATTCAAGCCTGAACTTGAAGCATTGTGACACCCGCGCACTCCGCACCACAATCGCGGCGACGGGGTGATTCCTTCCTCGCACAATCATCATCTTCGGCGAAAATCGAGGAGATTTCATGCGTTCGAAAATCAGACTGCTCTGCGGCGGCGCGGTGCTGGCATTGCTGGCGGCCGCGACGCTCACCAGCCCGGCGGGCGCCGCCTCCGGCGGCTTCACAGGCCAGCTGCGGAGCGCGGGGTTCTCCGCGGCGCAGGCCGCCGAGCTCCAGAGCACGATCGACCACGACCCCGCGGCGCGAGGCGGAAGACAAGTGGCAGCCAACAGAGTCGTGGCCGCGGACGGTTCGACCATCACCTACACCCTGCCCGGCGAGAAGTACGCCCACCTGGTGGGCGACGGCCTCGACGGCAACGACGCCAAGACACCGTTCGTCCTGTGCTCCTACGGCGCCTTCTGCGGCTGGCCGAGGGCGAACTACGAGGGCAGCGGCCGCACATGGGCGGCCTGCGGCACGTACTTCGAAATCCCGGACGGCTGGAACAGCGGCGGTTCGTGGATCAACAACCAGACCCACCACTACACGACGTCGATGTACGGCAGGAGCCACAACCACGTGTTCACGACCGACCCCGCCTACTCCTCGGACGCGCACGCCAACTGGCACCCCGTGTGGTACGTCAGGAACAACTGCTGAGCTCGGGCGCGGGCAGGTTTCCACCTGCCCGCGCCGTCCGCGTGCTCGCTTGCTTGTCCTTTGTGGACGTGGAAGTAGCGGGGGTCTTTGGTGCGTTG
>NZ_JBHYIQ010000108.1:0-32360 GCF_042739895.1 Amycolatopsis sp. NPDC059021 | reverse complement strand
CTCCGCCCGCCCGGCGCCGCTGCCACCCCCCCCCCCCCCCCCGGTGATGTGGGCGCGGGGGGGGGGGGGGGGGCTTCCTGGCCGGGCTGGCTGCGACAAGGGCGTCCCTGGGTGCGTTGAGTGCACCAAGGGCGTCCCTCGGTGCGGTAGACGCACCGGGGGCGTCCCTCGGCTCCGGCCGGGGGCGGAGGACTACTCGCCGCCGCCGATGGCCAGGTTGATGAGGGCGTCGCGGTCCATCTCGTCGATCGACGGGCGTTCGCGCGGCACCTCGGCGGCCGCCCCGGCCCCGGCCTCGGCCGCCGGTGCGGGCCGCTGGGCGAGGCCGAGCAGGCCGTCCAGCAGGCCCGATTCCCGCAGCCGGGACACCGGGATGGTGCGCAGCAGCTCCCGGATGTCGTCCTCCGAATCCGGCGCCGCCGGGATTTCGGGCTCCACAGAGGACGACGGCGCGGGCGAGGCAGCGGCTGACTCCTCGTCCTCCGGCACCAGATCCGCGCACAGGTACTCGGCGAGTTCGCGCGGGGTCGGGTAGTCGAAGATGAGGCTCGCGGGCAGTTTCTGCCCGGTGGTGAGGATCAGCTTGTTCCGGAAACCGGTGGCGGACAACGAATCGAAGCCCATCTCGCTGAACGCCCTGTCCGGCTCCACCTCGTCCGGCCCGCCGTAGCCCAGCAGCGCGGCGGCCTGCGTGCGGACCAGGGTGAGCAGCGTGGGCACCCGCTTGTTCGCGGGCATCGACGCCAGCCGGTCCCGCAGCGACCCGGTCTCGGCGGGCGCCTCCTGGGCGACCCGCCGGGAGGACGTCCGCACCAATCCGCGAAGCACCTCCGGAAGCTCGCCACGGTCCCGCCGCCCGAGCGCCTTGAGGTCGAGGCGGATCGGCACCAGCAGCGGGTCTCCGAGCACCGTCGCCGCATCGAACAGGCCCAGTGCCTGCTCGGGAGACAAAGCTTCGAGACCGCTGCCGTCGGAGCCACGACCGGCGGCCATGCCGCCGTCCCCGGTGTCCCACATGCCCCAGGCGAGGGAAAGCCCGGCGAGTCCCGACGCCACCCGATGCGCGGCCAGCGCGTCCAGGAACGCGTTCGCCGCCGCGTAGCTGCCCTGCCCCGGCGCGCCGAGCACCCCGGCGGCCGAGGAGAACAACACGAAGGCGGTCAGGTCGAGATCGCGAGTCAGCTCATGCAGGTTCAGCGCCGCATCCAGCTTCGGCCGCAGGACCTTGTCGACGCGCTCGGGCGTCAACGCCGTCAGCACGCCGTCGTCGAGCACACCGGCCGTGTGCACCACCGCGCGCAGCGGATGCCCGGCCGGGATCTCCGACAGCATCGTCGCCGTGGCCGCCCGATCGGCGACATCACAGGCGACCAGCGAGACGGTGGCTCCCAGCCCCACCAGTTCGTCGCGCAACGCGGCGGCTCCGGGGGCGTCAGCTCCCCGGCGGCTCGCCAGCAGCAACCGGCGGACACCGCGCGCGTTCACCAGGTGCCGGGCGACCGCGCCGCCGAGCGCACCCGTCGCCCCGGTGATCAGCACGGTGCCGTCCGGGTCCCAGGCCGGTTCGGCCGACGGCGAAGCGGCGCCGACGAGCCGCGGCACCCGCTGCGTCCCGCCCCGCAAGGCCGACGCGGATTCGCCCGAGCCGACGACCGCGGGCAGCGCACGGATCGAGGCCTCGTCCGCGTCCAGGTCGACGAGCACGACGCGCTCAGGGTGCTCGGCCTGTGCCGAGCGCACGAGGCCGGAAACCGTGGCGGCGGCCAGGTTCGGCACGTCCTCCCCGTCGCAGGACACCGCTCCTCTGGTGACGACCAGGAGCTTCGCCGTAACGAATCGGTCGTCCGCCAGCCAGCTCTGCAGCAGCCCCAGTATCCGGTGTGTTTCCTCGCGAGCCGGCTGTCCTTCGGCGCACGGCACCACGAGCACCTTGGTGCCCTGTGCCGCCTCGTCGAGATCGGAGACGATCCGCGCGCCGAGGGTGTCCGCGAGGCCCCAGCGGTCCGGGCCGAGCACGCTCCACCGGTCCGCGGTCACCTCGTCCAGCGTGGCCTTCTGCCATTCGACCCGGTACAGCGACGTGTCCGGGGTACTCACCACAACCGGCGCGGCCGGTTCCGCGGACATCGGCCGCAGCAGCAACGACCCGACCGAGACGACCGGCTGCCCGGCGCCGTCGGCGATCTCCATGGCCACCGCGCCGCGTCCCGTCGGCCGGACGTGGACCCGAAGCGCGGAAGCACCCACCGCGTGCAGGGACACGCCTTCCCAGGAGAAGGGCAGGGACCGTTCCTCGGTTGCCCCGCTCAGGCCGATGGCGTGCAGCGCGGCGTCGAACAACGCCGGGTGGATCCCGAAATCGTCCACTTCGGACTGTGCGGCGGCGGGCAGGCTCACCTCGGCGAACACGTGGTCGCCCGCCTTCCACGCGGACCGCATGCCCTGGAACCGGGGACCGTAGACCAGGCCGCTCTCGGCCAGGCCCTCGTACATGCCCTCCAGCGACACCGCTTCGGCGCCTGCGGGAGGCCATTCGGTGTGCTCGAACGACGGGCGGCGGTCCGCGGGTGCCAGCGCGCCGGCCGCGTGGCGGGTCCACGGGGCGTCCTCGGCGCCCTCGGGCCGGGAATGCACGCTGAAGCGGCGCCGCCCGGCGCTGTCCGGGCCGTCGATCGCGCACTGGACCTGGACGCCGGACCGCTCGGGCAGCACCAGCGGCGCCTCGATGGTCAGCTCCTCCACGACCTCGCAGCCGACGTCGTCGCCCGCGCGGACGGCCATCTCGACGAATCCGGTGCCGGGGAAGATCGCCGCGCCGCCGACCGCGTGTTCGGCCAGCCACGGGTGCGTGCCGAGGGAAATCCGGGCGCTGAACAGCACACCACCGGTTTCGGCCAGGGGCACCGCGGAACCCAGCAGCGGATGCCGCACCTGGCCGGGCTCCTCGGTACCGCCGTTCTCGACCCAGAAACGCTGCCGCTGGAACGGATAGGTCGGCAGCTCCACCGGCTGGGCACCGGTGCCGTCGAACAAGGCCGCCCAGTCGGGCGACCGACCGCTCACATGCAGCCGCGCGATCGCGGTCAGCAATGCCGCCGGCTCCGGAGCCTCCTTGTCCGCCGTCGCGGTGACCATCGCCGCCGCGCGGTCTTCCAAGCCGTCTTCGACCAGTCCGGCGAGGGTGGCGTCCGGCCCCAGCTCGACGAACCGGTTGACGCCGTTGCCTTCCAGCCAGCGGACGGCGTCGTGGAACTGAACGGCCTGACGCACCTGACGCGTCCAGTACTCCGGCGAGGTCAGCTCGGTGGCGAGTTCGCCGGTCACGGTCGACACGATCGGGATCCGCGGCGCCGAGAACGTCAGCTTGTCCGCGATCGCGCCGAACTCGGCGAGCATCGGCTCCATCCGCGCCGAGTGGAACGCGTGCGACACCCGCAACTGCTTGGTGCGGCGCCCGTTTTCGGCGAAACGCGCGGCGAGTTCGAGCACCGGCGCTTCGTCCCCGGAGAGCACGACCGACATCGGGCCGTTCACCCCGGCGATGTCGACACCTTCGCCCAGCAACGGCCGAACCTCGTCCACCGAGGCCGCGACGGCCACCATGACGCCGCCTTCGGGGAGTGCGCGCATCAGCCTGCCGCGCGCGGCGACCAGCATCGCGGCGTCCTCCAGCGAGAGCACGCCGGACACGTGTGCCGCGCTCAGCTCGCCGATCGAGTGCCCGGCCAGGAAATCCGGCCGCAGCCCCCAGGATTCGACGAGCCGGAACAACGCCACCTCGAACGCGAACAACGCGGGCTGGGTGTACTCCGTGCTGTCCACCAGTTCCGGGTCCGCCGTCGCTGTCCTCAATGGACGGTCGAGGTGACGGTCCAGTTCGGCCCGCACCTGCTCGTAAGCCCGCGCGAACACCGGGTACGCGGCGGCGAGGCCGTCGCCCATCCCGGCACGCTGCGCGCCCTGGCCCGAGAACAGGAACGCGGCCTTGCCACCGGCCAGCACGACGCCCTCGACGAGCCCGTCGGCCTCTTCGCCGTCCGCCATCGCCATCAGGCCGCGAAGGAATTCGGGACGCCGCCTGCCCAGCACCACCGCGCGATGGTCGAACGCCGAACGTGTGGTGGCGAGCGAATAGCCGACGTCGGCCAGCTCGTGATCGGCCTCGTCGACGAAGGCCAACATGCGCTCGGCCTGTGCCTTCAGCGCCGTTCCGCCGCGCGCGGCGAGCGGCCACGGCACCGGGGTGTCGAGGTCGGCCACGTCGCCCGAGGGCACCGAGGCCGGAGCGGCGGGCGGTTCTTCGAGGATGACGTGCGCGTTGGTCCCGCTCACGCCGAACGACGAGACACCGGCGCGCCGCGGCCGTCCGGCCGCCTCCCACGGGACGCGCTCGGTCAGCAGCCGCACGTTGCCCGCCGACCAGTCGACCTCGCCCGAGGCCTCCCGGACGTGCAGGGTCTTCGGCAGCTCGCCGTGCCGCATGGCCAGGACCATCTTGATCACCCCGGCGATGCCCGCCGCGGCCTGGGTGTGCCCGAGATTCGACTTGACCGAACCGATCCACAGTGGACGCTCCGGCGGCAGCTCCCTGCCGTAGGTGGCCAGCAGCGCCTGTGCCTCGATCGGGTCGCCCAGCTTCGTCCCGGTGCCGTGCGCCTCGACGGCGTCCACGTCCGCGGGCGTCAGGTTCGCGGCGGCCAGCGCGCTGCGGATCACCCGCTGCTGGGCGGGCCCGTTGGGCGCGGTCAGCCCGTTGGACGCGCCGTCCTGGTTGATGGCGCTGCCGCGCAGGACCGCGAGGACCGGGTGCCCGAGGCGCCGCGCGTCGGACAGCCGTTCCAGCACCACGACGCCCGCGCCTTCGGACCACGAGGTGCCGTCGGCGTCGGCGGAGAAGGCCTTGCAGCGGCCGTCCGGGGCGAGGCCGCCCTGCCTGCTGAACTCCACGAACGTCTCCGGTGTCGCCATCACCGTCACGCCCCCGGCGAGCGCGAGCGTGCATTCGCCCTGCCGCAAGGCCTGCGCCGCCCAGTGCAACGCGACGAGCGACGACGAGCACGCCGTGTCGACGCTGACAGCGGGCCCCTCGATGCCGAGGGTGTAGGCCACCCGCCCGGTGACGATCGAGCCGGTGCTGTTGCTGCCGACGTAGTCGTGGTACTGCACCCCGGCGTAGACGCCGGTCTGGGAACCCTTGAGCGACAAGGGATCGATGCCCGCCCGCTCCAGCGCCTCCCAGGAGGTTTCGAGCAGTAGCCGCTGCTGCGGGTCGATCATCGCCGCTTCCTTCGGCGAGACACCGAAGAAGCCCGGGTCGAATTCACCGGCGTCGTGGACGAACCCGCCCTCGCGCACGTAGCTCGTGCCCGGCCGCACGCGCTCCGGGTCGTACAGCCTGCCCAGGTCCCAGCCACGGTCGGCCGGGAACTCGCCGATCGCGTCGCCCTCTTCGTCGAGGAGCCGCCAGAGGTCGTCCGGCGACGAGACGCCGCCGGGCAGGCGGCAGCCCATCCCGACGATCGCGATCGGCTCGTCGTGGGCGCTCACCCCGGCGACCACGCTGTCGCGCGGGCTCAGCCCGGACAGCTCGGCCAGCAGGTGTTCCGCCAGCGCGGACACCGTCGGGTAGTCGAAGACCAGCGTCGAGGGCAGCCGCAGCCCGGTGGTCGCGTTCAGCCCGTTGCGCAGCTCGATCGCGGTGAGCGAGTCGAAGCCGAGCTGCTGGAACTCCCGGCCGGGGTCGATGTCCTCGGCGGAGGCGTAGCCCAGCACCGCGGCCGCGCGGGTCCGGACCAGGTCGAGCACGGTGGCGAGGCGATCGGCCTCGGGGACGTCCGCGAGCAGCCGCCCGGACGAGACCACCGCGGCGGACCCGGCCGCGGTGCGCCGCGTCCCGCGATTCGCCAGGTCCCACACCGGTTTCGGCGCGTCGGCGCCGGAGGCCCGCAGTGCCGCGAGATCGAACCGGACCGGGAGGACCGCGGGCTCGTCCGTGGCGAGCGCCGTGTCGAACAACGCCAGGGCGTCCTGAGTGGACAGTGGGCGCAGGCCGGTGGCGGAGAGCCGCGCGACCTCCGCCTCGTCCAGGGTGCCGCCCATGCCGCCCGCTTCCGCCCACAGGCCCCAGGCCAGCGACAGTGCGGGCAGGCCCTGGGCCCGCCGGTGCGCGGCGAAGGCGTCGAGCACGGTGTTCGCGGCCGCGTAGCCCGCCTGTCCCGGTGCGCCGAGCACGCCGGACACCGACGAGAACAGGACGAACGCCGCGAGATCGGTGCCGGAAGTCAGCTCGTGCAGGGCAAGCACGCCGTCGACCTTGGGCCGCAGCACCGCGTCGACCCGCTCGGGCGTCTGCGAGCTGAGTACGCCGTCGTCGATCACGCCCGCGGTGTGCACCACCGCGGTCAGCGGATACTCCTCCGGCACCGCCGCGAGCACCGCGGCCAGGGCCTCGCGGTCGGCGACGTCGCAGGCCGCGGTCCGGACTTCGGCGCCCAGGTCCGCCAACTCGGTGAGCAGCTCGGAAGACGCGTCGAGCCCGCGACGGCTCACCAGCAGCAGATGCCGCACGCCGTGCTCGGTGACCAGATGCCGGGCCAGTTCCGCGCCGAGCGCACCCGAACCGCCGGTGAGCAGCACGGTCCCATCCGGGTCGAACCGCTTGGCTTGTGGCTCCCCCGGCTTGACGCGGGTCAGCGCGGGAGCGTGGAGGACGCCTTGGCGCAGCACGAGTTGCGGCTCGTCCGAAGCGAGCGCGGTCCCCAGCGACGCGGCGACGTCCGCCTGCTCGTCGACGTCCAGCAGCACGATCCGGCCGGGGTGCTCGGCCTGCGCCGAACGCAGCAGGCCCCAGACACCCGCGCCCGCGAAGTCCGTCACGTCCTCGCCGGAAACGGCGACCGCCGCCCGGGTCACCACCACGAGCGTGGACTCATCATAGTCCGAAGTGGACACCCACGTCTGGGCGGCGAGCAACGCCCGGCGCACCCGGTCGTGCACCGACTGAGCGTCGGATCCCGGCTCGATGGTCAGGAGCACCACCGGCGGGACCGCATCGGCGTCGGCCAGCCTATCGAAGTCCACAGTGGACACGGTGGCACCGTCCGAAGCCGGGAGAGGCCGCCAGTCGAGGCGGTACAGCGGATCACGGCGTGCGGACCCGGCCGTCGGCGAGGCGAGCGGGCGGAACACCGTCCGGTCGATCGTCGCCACCGGCGCCCCGGTCGCGTCCGCCACGACGACACCGAACGCGTCGGCACCCGCCGGGCTGAACCGGACCCGCGCCTCGGCGGCGCCCGAGGCGTGCAGTTCCACTCCCGACCACGTGAACGGGACCAGGCCGACACCACCGTCGCCGTCTCCGGCAACCCGCAGCGCGTGGGTGCTCGCGTCGAGCAGGGCCGGGTGCAGGCCGAACCGGCCCGCGTCGAGCGGGACGTCCTCGGGCAGCGCGACCTCGGCGAAGATCTCCTCCCCGCGCCGCCACACCGCGCGCAGGGAACGGAAAGCCGGTCCGTAGTCCAGGCCGGTTTCGGCGAACTCCTCGTAGAGCCCGTCCACCTCGACGGGTTCCGCGCCGGCGGGCGGCCACTCGGTCAGCTCGACTCCGCGTCCGGCGTGCGTCGCGACCAGCAGCCCGGTCGCGTGCGAAGTCCATTCCAGCTCGTCATCGGCGTCGGCATCGGGCCGGGAGTACACGCCGAACGGACGTGCGCCCGACGCCTCCGCGGCACCCACGGCGACCTGGATCCGCACCCCGCCCCGATCGGGCAGCACGAGCGGGGTGCCGAGGGTGAGTTCCTCGATCCGCCCGCAGCCGACCTGGTCACCGGCCCGGATCGCCAACTCCGGGAAGACGGTACCGGGGACGGTCACCACTCCCCCGACGCGGTGATCGGCGAGCCAGGGCTGGGCGCCGGACGAAAGCCTGCCGGTGAGGACGACGCCGTCCGTGCCCGCCACCGTGGTTGCCGCGCCCAGCAACGGGTGACCCGATCGCTGGAGCCCGGCCGCGGTCACCTCGTCGAGCCGCGAGCGGGCGTCGAGCCAGTAGCGCCGCCGCTGAAAGGCGTAGGTCGGCAGCGGCACCCGCCGCGCCCCGCGCCCGGCGAACACGGCGTCCCAGTCCGGGGTGAGGCCGTTGACGTACAGCTCCGCCAGCGCGGCGAGCGCCGCCTCGGGTTCGGGCCGGTCCTTACGCAGCGCCGGGACGACCACGGCGGTGTCGGACGTCGTGGTGAGGCTGTCGCCGACGAGCGCCGCGAGCGCGCCACCGGGCCCGACCTCGACATACCGCGTCACACCCTCGGCCTCCAGCGTGGCCACGCCGTCGGAGAACCGCACGGTCTCGCGGACGTGCCGCACCCAGTACTCCGGGTCGCGCAAATCCTGCGCCGAAGCCAGTTCGCCGGTCACGTCGGACACGATCGGGATCGCCGGCGCCGCCGTCTCGAGCCCCGCCACGACCGCGCAGAACTCGTCGAGCATGGCGTCCACGCGCGGCGAGTGGAAGGCGTGGGAAACCCGCAGCCGCCGCGTTTTCCGGCCCTGGCCCTCGAAATGCGCGGCCAGGCGCGTCACCGCGTCCTCGTCGCCGGAGAGCACCAGCGAGAACGGGCCGTTCACCGCGCCGATCCCGACGGCGTCGGACAGCAGCGGCCGGACCTCCTCCTCCTCGGTGGCCCGCACCGCGATCATCGCGCCGCCCGCGGGCAGCGCCTGCATCAACCGGCCGCGCGCGGCGACGAGCGTGCACGCGGCCTCCAGCGAGAAGACCCCGGCGACGTGCGCGGCGGCCAGCTCGCCGATGGAGTGGCCGAGCAGCAGATTCGGCTTCACGCCCCAGGATTCGAGCAGGCGGAACAACGCGACCTCGATCGCGAACAACGCGGGCTGGGTGTAGCCGGTCTCGTCCAGCGGCCCGCTCTCAGCGAAGAGCACCTCCTTCAGCGGCCGGTCCAGGAGTCCGTCGAATCCGGCGCAGACGGTGTCCAGCGCTTCGGCGAACACCGGGAACGTCCCGGCCAGCTCCCGGCCCATCCCGGCGCGCTGGGCGCCCTGGCCGGAGAACAGGAACGCGGTCAGCCCCTCGGCGGCGGTTCCACGCACGACGCCAGGTGCGCTCGAACCCTCGGCGAGCGCATCCAGCCCCCGGCTCGCGGCAGCCGGGTCCCCGGCCAGCACGACCGCCCGGTCGGTAAGCGACGATCTCGTCGTCGCGAGCGAGAAACCCAAGTCCAGCAAGGACTCCTGACCGTCCACAACAGACCGGAGAGCGGAGGCCTGCGCGCGCAGCGCCCGCTCCCCCGCGCCGGACACCGGCAGCGGAACGGCCAGCCCGGCGGGCCACGCGGGCGTCGCGGGCACGGTCTCCTCGGCGGGGGCCTCCTCCAGTACCAGGTGCGCGTTCGTCCCGCTCACCCCGAACGAAGACACCCCGGCGCGGCGGGCGCGCTCCGTCCTCGGCCACGGCCGTTCGGACTGCAGCAGCCGGACGTTGCCCGCCGACCAGTCGATCTCGCCGGACGGCTCGGCCGCGTGCAGCGTCTTCGGCAGAACTCCGTTGCGCAGCGCCAAAACCATCTTGATCACGCCGCTGACCCCGGCCGCCGCCTGGGCGTGGCCGAGGTTCGACTTCACCGAGCCGAGCCACACCGGACGGTCCTCCGGCCGCTCCTGCCCGTAGGTCGCGATCACGGCCTGCGCCTCCATCGGGTCGCCGAGCGTGGTGCCGGTGCCATGGGCCTCGACGGCGTCGACGTCCGCCACGGACAGCCGCGCGTTGGCCAGCGCCTGCCGGATCACCCGTTGCTGCGAAGGCCCGTTCGGCGCGGTCAGGCCGTTGGACGCGCCGTCGGAGTTGACCGCCGAACCGCGGACCACCGCCAGCACCGGATGGCCGTTGCGCCGGGCGTCGGAAAGCCGTTCCAGCAGAACGAGTCCGGCGCCCTCGGCCCAGCCCGTGCCGTCCGCGGCCGCGGAGAACGGCTTGCACCGGCCGTCCGGCGCGAGCCCGCGCTGCCTGCTGAACGCGAGGAACGGCGCCGGGGTGGCCATCAGCGCCACGCCGCCCGCCAGCGCCAGCGAGCATTCGCGTTGCCGCAGCGCCTGGGTGGCCAGGTGGATCGCGACGAGCGAGGACGAGCACGCGGTGTCGACAGTGAGCGCGGGTCCTTCGAGCCCGAGCGCGTAGGCAACGCGTCCGGAAAGGACGGAGCCCGCGTTGCCGGTGCTGAGGTAGTCCTCGACGGCGTCGGTCAGCGTCGCGGGCGGGATTTCGTCGTAGTAGTCCTGGCCGCCGCTGCCGACGAACACGCCGACCGCGGCCTCCCGCAGCGAGTGCGGCGCGATACCCGCGCGCTCGACGGTCTCCCACGCCAGCTCCAGCACGACGCGCTGCTGCGGGTCCATCGCCAGCGCTTCCCGCGGCGAGACGCCGAAGAACCCCGCGTCGAACTCGCCCGCGTCGTGGACGAATCCGCCTTCGCGGACGTAGCTCGTGCCGGGGTGGTCGGGGTCGGCGTCGTACAGGTCGTCGGTGTCCCAGCCGCGATCGGCCGGGAACGGGCCGATGGCGTCGGTGCCCTCGGACACCAGCCGCCACAGGTCCTCCGGCGAACGCACGTCGCCCGGGTACCGGCAGCCCATCGCGACGATCGCGATCGGCTCCTGCTCGGCGGTCTCGACCTCACGCAGGCGCTCACGGGTCTCGTGCAGCTGGCCGGTCACCCGCTTGAGGTACTCGACGAGCTTTTCTTCGTTGTTCATCTTCAGCCTCTCGTCCCTCGGCGGTGGACCGGCCGTGCGGCCGAAAAGTCCTGTATGGCACGGCGGTTCACGATGTCCCCAGCTCGTCGTCGATCAGGGCGAACAGATCGTCGGTGCTCGCCGACTCCAGCCGGTCCGCCACGGTCGGGCCGGTCCCGCCGAGCGCCCGGTTCAGCTTCGTCAGCATCGCCTGGATCCGGACGGTGACGCGGTCCCGCTCGATCTCGTCGTGCGAGAGCCCGTCCAGCCGCGATTCCAGGCGGTCCAGTTCGGTGGTCAGCGGCACGTCCTGGCCGTCGCCGCCGGGGCACAGCCCGGTCCACAGGTGCTCGGCGAGCGCACGGGGATTGGCGTAGTCGAACACGACCGTGGCGGGCAGCCGCATCCCGGACGCCGAACTCAGCCGGTTGCGCAGATCCACCGCGGTCACCGAGTCGAACCCGAACTCCTTGAAGGCGCGGCCCGGTTCGATCACGGACGGGCCTTCGTCGTGCCCGAGCACCGCCGCGGCCTGCGTACGCACCAGGTCCAGCAGGTGGCGCTGCTGCTCGGGGCCGGTCAGCCCGGCGAGCCGGGCCGTGAGTTCGCCCGCGCCCGCCTCGTCGGCCGTCGCGTCCGCCGCCGACTCCCCGCGAGCCGCCTCCGGGAGATCGTGCAGCAGCGGACGGGGACGCGCGAGCGTGTAGATCGGCAGGAAACTCGTCCAGTCCATGTCGGTGACGACGAGATGCGATTCGTCCCGCTCCAGCACCCGGCCGAGCAGCCGCACCGCCAGGACGGGATCCAGCTCGCGCACGCCGAGCCGGTCCAGCCGGGCCTTCGCCTCTTCGCCGACCATCCCGCCGCCCCAGGAGCCCCAGGCGATCGACGTCGCGGTCAGCCCGCGGGCCCGGCGACGCTGGGCGAGTGCGTCGAGGAAGGCGTTCCCCGCCGCGTAGGCCGGCTGTCCCGCGGTGCCCCAGACGGCGGCGCCGGAGGAGAACAGCACGAACGCGTCGAGCGGCCGGTCGCCGAGCGCCCGGTCGAGGTAGGCGGCACCGGTGATCTTGGCACGCACGGCATCGGCGAACGCCTCGGGTGACGTCTCGGCCAGCGGCGCTTCGTCGGCCATGACCCCGGCGGCGTGGAAGATCGCGGTCGGCTCGTAGTCGGCGATCAGGGCGTCGACGGCCGGGCCGTCGGTGATGTCGCAGGCCACGATCTCCGCTGTGGTGCCCAGTGCCGTGAGTTCCCCGGTCAGCTCGGCGGCGCCGTCGGCGTCGGCTCCACGGCGGCTCACCAGCACGACGCGCTCGGCTCCCCCGGCGGCCAGCCAGCGCGCCACGTGCCCGCCCACGGCGCCGGTGCCACCGGTGACCAGTACGGTTCCCTTGGGCTGCCAGGTGTTTTCCGCGAGGTCGCCCTTCAGCGGCGCACGGACCAGGCGACGCGCGAAGGTGCCGGGCCGACGGATCGCCAGCTGGTCCTCACCGTCCTTTCCGGACAGTGCGGCACACAGCGCGCCGATCGCCTTCGGGTCCACGGGATCGAAGAGATCGACCAGACCGCCCCAGGTTTCCGGGTGGTCGAGCGCGAGCACCGTGCCCATACCCCACAGTGCGGCGGCGCCGGGATCGACGTCTTCGGTCCGGTCGACCGCGACCGCACCCGACGTGACGCACCACAGCGGCGCGGTGATCCCGGCGTCGCGCAGCGACCGCACTACGGTGATCGTGCTCGCAGTGGCGTACGACAACGCGGGCGCGTCCGGGTGCGTGCGTTCGTCGAGGGCGAGCAGCGACAGCACACCCGCCGGGTTCCGCTCTCCTAAAGCGGCGCCAACCGACTCGTTGTCCTCCACCACGACGCGGACGACGTCGGCGCCTTGCCCGGCGAGTCCGTCGGCCAGTGCCGAGGCCCGCGCGCAGTCCGGCGGGACCAGCACCAGCCAGGTCCCGGCCAGCCTGCCCGCCGGGGCCTGCGGCAGCGGTGCCCAGCGCACCGCGTAGCTCCAGGAGTCCATTGTGGACGTCTCGACTTCGCCGCGGCGCCAGGCGGACAGCGCGGGCACGAGTTCACGCAGCTGACCGGGCTCGATGCCCAGCCGCGTGCCGAGCGCCTCGGCGTCCTCGGCTTCGACGTCGGCCCAGAACGGTCCGTCCGCCGGTCCCGTCGTCGTGACCCGTTCCCCGGCGGCCTCGTCCTCCAGCCAGAACCGCTTGCCGCTGAAGGGATACGTGGGCAGTTCGACCAGGACACCGCCCGGGAAGTAGCCCGTCCAGTCCGGGGCGATACCGCGGACGTGCAACGCGGCGACCGAGGCCGCCACGCGGTCCGGCCCGCCGTCGTCCCGCCGCAGCGTCCCGGTGACCACCGCGCCGAGCTCCAGCTCGTCGAGGGTCTCCTGCATGCTCATGGCCACCACCGGATGCGGGCTGACCTCCACGAAGGCCACGTACCCCGCCTCGGCCAGCGACCGGACCACCGGCGCGAACCGCACGGTCTGCCGCAGGTTGTCGAACCAGTACCCGGCGTCCAGTGCGGTGCCCTCGGTCCACATCCCGGTGACGGTCGACATCATCGGCACCTCGCCCGCGCCGGGCACGATCGGGGCCAGATCCGTCAGCAGCCGCTCGCGCAGATCCTCGACCTGCGCGGAATGGGACGCGTAGTCCACCTGGACCCGCTTGACGCGGATGTCCTCGGCAGCCAATTCGGCCTGCAGCTCGTCGAGCGCCTCGCCGTCCCCGGACAGCACGGACGAACCGGCGCCGTTGTCCGCGGCCACCGAGATCCGGCCCTCCCACCGGCCGAGCCTGTCCGCGATCCGCTCGGCGGACTGGCTGACCGCCAGCATCCCGCCCCGGCTGCCGAGCACCTCGCCGATCGCCCGGCTCCGCAGCGCGACGACCCGCGCGCCGTCCTCCAGCGACAGCGCGCCGGAAACACAGGCGGCCGCGATCTCGCCCTGCGAGTGCCCGATCACCGCGTCGGGCTCGATCCCGTGCGCACGCCAGACCGCGGCGAGCGAGACCATCGTCGCCCACAGCACCGGCTGGACGACGTCGACACGTTCCATCGACGGGGCACCGGGTTCGCCGCGCAGAACGGCGGTGACCGACCAGTCCACAAAGGACGAGAGTGCCTTCTCGCATTCGGTCATCCGGTCGGCGAAGACCGGCGACGTCGCGAGCAGTCCGGTGCCCATCCCGGCCCACTGCGAGCCCTGGCCGGGGAACACGAAGACGGTCCTCCCGCGAAGATCGGCCTCCCCGGTCACGGTGCCCTGACCCGGGTTTCCGTCGGCAAGGCCACGCAGCGCGTCCAGCAGCCCATCGCGGTCCTCGCCGACGACGACCGCGCGGTGTTCGAACGAGGAACGGCTTGTCACCAAGGAGAACCCGACGTCGGAGAGGTCCAGCTCCGGACGTTCTCCGAGCCACGACGTCAGGCGCCGGGCCATTTCGGACAGTGCGGACGGAGTCCTGGCGGACAACACCAATGGCGTCACCGCGGCCTCGGGACTCGCCTCCCGGGCCTCCGGTTCGTCGCCCTGCTCCAGGATGATGTGTGCGTTGGTGCCGCTGATCCCGAACGACGACACCGCCGAGCGCCGCGGTCGTTCTACGTGCGGCCATTCGCGTGCCTCGGTGAGCAACTCGACCGCGCCCGACGACCAGTCCACATGGGACGACGGCTGTCCGATGTGGAGACTCTTCGGCAGCACGCCGTGCCGCATCGCCTGCACCATCTTGACGATGCTCGCGATCCCGGCCGCGGCCTGCGCGTGCCCGAGGTTCGACTTGATCGAGCCGAGCCACAGCGGCTCCCCGACCTGGCGGCGGCCGTACGTGGCGAGCAGCGACTGCGCCTCGATCGGATCACCCAGCGAAGTACCGGTACCGTGTGCCTCGACGACGTCCACATCGGACGGTGTCAGCCCCGCGTCGGCCAGCGCCTGCTCGATGACCCGCACCTGGGACGGTCCGTTCGGGGCGGCAAACCCGTTGCTCGCGCCGTCCTGGTTCAGCGCGGAGCCCCGCACGACGGCCAGCACCCGGTGCCCGAGCCGCCGGGCGTCGGAAAGGCGCTCGACCACCAGGACGCCGACGCCTTCGGACCAGGCCGTCCCGTCCGCGTCGTCGGAGAACGACTTGCAGCGACCGTCCGGCGCGAGGCCTCGCTGGCGGCTGAAGTCGACGAACATCTCGGGCGTGCCCATCACCGTCACGCCCCCGGCCAGCGCGAGTGTGCAGTCGCCCCGCCGCAGTGCCTGGATCGCCAGGTGCAGCGCGACCAATGAGGACGAACAAGCGGTGTCGACCGAGACGGCGGGCCCCTCCAGCGCCAGGCTGTAGGAGATCTGGCCGGAAACCAGGCTCCCGCCGGGGCTGCCGCCGCCATAGTCGTGGTACATCAGGCCCGCGTAGACCCCGGTTTTGCTGCCCGCGAGCGAATGCGGGTCCATCCCGGCGCGCTCGATGGCCTCCCACGCGGCTTCGAGCAGGATGCGCTGCTGCGGGTCGGCCCGGCGCGCGTCGCGCGGGCTGATCCCGAAGAACGCCGCGTCGAAGTAGGCGGCGTCGTAGAGGAATCCGCCGCGGTTGACGTAGGTCTTGCCGGGCCGCTCCGGATCGGGGTCGTACAGCCCGGTGTCCCAGCCCCGGTCGGCCGGGAACTCGCCGAGCGCCTCCGCGCCCTCGTCGACCAGCCGCCACAGGTCGTCGGGCGAACGGACGTCACCGGGATAGCGGCAGCTCATCCCGATGATCGCGATCGGCTCGGTGTCCTTCGCCGTCACCTCGCGCAGTTGCCGTCGCGCCTGCTGGAGGTCGGTCGTCGCGCGCTTGAGATACGCGCGGAGCTTGTCCTCGTTCGTCATCGCCCGCTCACTCACGAGATACCCAGTTCGTTGTCCAGTACCTGAAAAAGCTCGTCGTCGGTCGCGGAGTCGATGTCGGCCCCACCGTCCTCTTCGTCGTGCGCTTCCTGCCACTTGCGCAGCAGCGCCGCCAGGCGGGCCTCGACCTTGGCGTGGCCGCCTTCGCCCGGCCGGCCCGCCGTCAACGCCGCGTCGAGCCGGTCCAGCTCGGCGAGCAGCGACTCGGTCGCGTCGCGCGTCCCCGGGTCCAGCCGGGCCCGCAGATCCCGCGCGAGCGCGGCGGGCGAAGGCTGGTCGAACACCAGCGTCGCCGGCAGGGTCAGCCCGGTCACGGCGTTGAGCCGGTTGCGGAACTCCACCGCGGTCAGCGAGTCGAAGCCCATTTCCTGGAACGCCCGCGCCGGGTCGACCGCGGCCGCCGACGCGTGCCCGAGCACCTCGGCGACGTGCTCGCACACCACACCGAGCACGAACTCCTCACGTGCGGCCTCCGGCACCTCGGCCAGGCGA
Source organism: Amycolatopsis sp. NPDC059021 (assembly GCF_042739895.1). NCBI lineage: Bacteria > Bacillati > Actinomycetota > Actinomycetes > Pseudonocardiales > Pseudonocardiaceae > Amycolatopsis > Amycolatopsis sp. NPDC059021. The sequence continues at coordinate 16,225 of NZ_JBHYIQ010000108.1, read as the reverse complement.
GCCGCCAGCGTTCCCCGCTCCTCGGCCGGGCCCGCCGCCCGTGCCCGCCGCGCCGGTTTGCGCACCAGCCCACGCAGGACCGCGGGCAGTTCGTCGGTCCGCGCCCGCAACGCGGCCTGGTCCAGTTTGAGCGGCACCAGCGCGGGATCTCCGGAACGCAGGGCCAGATCGAACAACTCCAGTCCCTCGGCCGTCGACATCGGCGGCATCCCGAGCCTGCGCAACCGGGCGAGCCCGGCTTCGTCGAGTTGCTCGGCCATGCCGCCGTCGCTTTCGGGGCTCCACGCGCCCCAGGCGAGGGAAACGGCGGGCAGCCCCTGCGCCCGGCGGTCGGCGGCGAGCGTGTCGAGGAAGAGGTTGGCCGCGGCGTAGTCCGCCTGCCCCGCGCCGAGCACCAGGCCCGCCGCCGAGGAGAACACCACGAAGGCCCGCAGATCGAGGTCGGCGGTCAGCTCGTGCAGGTGCCACGCTCCGTCCACCTTGGGACCGAGCACCGCGTCGAGTTGCTCCTCCGGCAATGAGCCGACGAGTCCGCCGCCCGTCACGCCCGCAGCGTGCACGACTGCGACGAGCGGGTGCTCCGGCGGGATCTCGCCGAGTAGTTTCGCCACCGCGGTGCGATCCGCGACGTCGCAGCTCGCGACGTCCACCTCGGCGCCGAGTTCAGTCAGCTCGTCGCGCAGTCGTCGCGCACCAGCCGCGTCCGGGCCGCGACGGCTGGTCAGCACCAGGCGCCGGACGCCGTGCTCGACGACCAGGTGGCGGGCCAGGATCGCGCCGAGACCGCCGGTGCCGCCGGTGATCAGGACCGAACCCGCCGGATCCCACGTCGTGTCCTCTTCGGACAGTGCGGTGGCGGTGAGCCGAGGCACGAACAGCTCACCTGAGCGGATGGCGACTTCCGGCTCTCCCGAGGACAGCGCCGAGCCGAGACTGTCCGAAGAGGACTCTTCGCCGTCCAGATCGACCAGGACGAAGCGGCCGGGGTTCTCGGCTTCGGCCGACCGCACCAGCCCCCATACGGGCGCCACGGCGAGGTCGGGACGGCCGTCTTCGGGCATGGCGCCGGTGGTGACCACGGCCAGCCGCGACCCGGAGAACCGGTCCGCGGCAAGCCATTCCCGCACGTGGGCCAGTACCTGGGTGAGGGTCGAGCGCACTCCGCCCGGCACGTCCGAGCCCGATGCGCTCTGGACGAACAACGCCACGGTGTCCGCCTCGCCCACCGCTTCGAGCCCGGCCTCGCCGAGGACCGCGAATTCTCCCGCCGCCTTCGGTGCCACCAGCGGCTGCCAGGCGACGCGGAACAGCGCGTCATCCGCTCCGCCGTTCAGCTGTGCGGGCGCGATGGGCCGCGCGACAAGGGATTCGACTGTCGCGATAGGACTGCCCGCCGAGTCGGCGAGCGTGATGGCGACGGCGTCCGGTCCGGCGGGCGACAGCCGCACCCGCAGCGCGGACGCGCCTGTCGCCTGGATGCGCACCCCGCTCCAGAAGAACGGCAGCATCGGGTTGCCGCCGCCTTCCTGCCCGAGGAACGCGTCGAGCACCTGAGGGTGCAGCGCCGCGTCGAGCAGGGCGGGGTGCACGCCGAAGTCACCGGCGTCCTCGTGCGCTTCCCGGGGCAGCGCGACCTCGGCGTAGAGGTCGTCACCGGCACGCCACATCGCTTGCAGCCCTTGGAAGGTGGGGCCGTAGTCGTACCCGAGTTCGGCGAGCCTGCCGTACGGATCGCCGAGTTCCACCTGCTCCGCGCCCGGCGGTGGCCACGCCGTCAGATCGGCTGTGGGCACGCTGTCTTCGAGGCTCAACGTCCCCGCTGCGTGCTGGGTCCATGGCGTGCCGGGCTGGTCGCCGGCCCGCGAGTGCACGGAGATCGGGCGCCTGCCGTCCTCGTCGGGACCGTCCACGGTCACGCGCAAGGTGGCCCCGCCGCGCTCGGGCAGCACGAGCGGCGCCTGCAACGTCAGTTCCGCGACCGAGGGGCAGCCGATCTGCTCCGCGGCGTGATGTGCCAGCTCGACGAAAGCCGTCCCGGGCACCAGCACCCGGCCGAGCACCACGTGATCGGCCAGCCACGGCATGGTGTCCACCGACAGCCTGCCGGTCAGCACCAGCCCGTCGGTGCCGGGCAGGCTCACCGACGCGCCCAGCAGCGGATGCTCCGCGGGAGCCTGGCCGACGCCGCCCAGATCCGCCGAGCCCGTGGCCCGCAGCCAGTAACGCTCCCGCTCGAAGGCGTAGGTCGGCAGCTGGACCTTCCGTGCTCCCCGGCCCGCGAAGAACTTCTCCCAGTCCACAGTGGACCCGGAAGTCTGCGCCCGTGCGACGGCGGTCACCAGCGTCGTGGCCTCCGGCCGGTCCTTGCGCAGCACCGGAACGAGCGTCGCGGCGCCTTCGACGCAGTCCTGCGCCATGCCGGTGAGCACCCCGTCCGGGCCCAGCTCGACGAACCGTGCCACGCCTTGGGATTCCAGCCAGCGGACCCCGTCGGCGAAACGGACGGCTTCCCGCACGTGCCGCACCCAGTAGTCCGGGGATCCGACCTCGTTCGCCGCCGCGCCGGTCACATTCGACACGATCCCCAGGACGGGCTCCGCGAAGGTAACGTCGTCCAGCACGGCGCGGAACTCGGCCAGCATCGGCTCCATCAGCGACGAATGGAACGCGTGCGAAACCCGCAGCCGGTTCGTCTTGTAACCCTTGTCCTTGAACGCTTCCGCGACCTCGGCGACCTCCGCCTCCGGCCCCGAGAGCACCACCGAGGCAGGACCGTTGATCGCGGCGATGTCCACGCCTTCGGGCAGCAGGGGCCGGATCTCCTCCTCGGTCGCGGCGATCGCGAACATCGCGCCGCCGGCGGGAAGTTCCTGCATCAACCGGCCGCGCGCGGCCACTACCCGGCAGGCTTCGTCGAGCGACCACACGCCCGCGACGTGAGCCGCGACGAGTTCACCGATCGAATGCCCGGCCACGAAATCCGGCCGGACGCCCCACGACTCCAGCAGCCGGAACAACGCCACCTCGACCGCGAACAACGCCGCCTGCGCGTACCGGGTCTGTTCCAGCACCCCGGGGTCCCCGCTGAAGATCAGGTCCCGCATGGACAGCTCGACCAGGCCGTCAAGGCGTGCACAGACCTCGTCGAAGGCCTCCGCGAACACCGGGAACGTCTCGTACAGCTCGCGTCCCATTCCGACGCGCTGCGAACCCTGGCCGGTGAACAGGAACGCGGTCTTCGCATCGTTCGCCACGCCCCGCACGAGCCCGGGTGCGGCCACGCCCTCGGCGAGCGCGGTCAGCCCGGCCAGGAGTTCGTCCCGGTCCCGGCCGACGACGGCCGCCCGGTGCTCCAGCGCGGCCCGCGCCGTCGCCAGCGTGTAGGCGACGTCGGCCGGGTGCAGGCCATCGTCTACATAGGACAGGAGCTGCGCGGCCTGGGCGCGCAGAGCGTCCGGGGTCCTGGCCGAGACCAGCCACGGCACCACGCCGTCCACGCGCACGACCTCGCTATTTTCCTTGGCGGGCGGCGCTTCCTCGACGATCACGTGCGCATTTGTCCCGCTGATCCCGAACGACGACACACCCGCCCGGCGCGGACGACCCTCGGCCGCCCACGCACGCGGCTCGGTCAGCAGTTCCACCGCACCGGCCGACCAGTCCACATGGGACGATGGCTCGTCCACATGCAATGTCTTCGGCAGGACGCCGTGGCGCATCGCCATGACCATCTTCATCACGCCCGCCACGCCCGCGGCAGCCTGCATGTGGCCGACGTTCGACTTCAGGGAACCGAGCCACAACGGCTGCTCACGATCCCGGCCGTACGTCGCCAGCAACGCCTGCGCCTCGATCGGATCGCCCAGCACGGTGCCGGTCCCGTGGCCTTCGACGGCATCGACATCCGACGTCGAAAGCCCGGCCGACGACAGCGCGTCACGGATCACCCGCTGCTGCGAAGGACCGTTCGGCGCGGTCAACCCGTTCGACGTGCCATCGGAGTTGATCGCGGAACCGCGCACCACGGCCAGGATCTCGTGGCCGTTGCGCCGGGCGTCGGACTGGCGCTCCACCAGCAGCACGCCGACGCCTTCGGACCAGCCGGTGCCGTCGGCCCCGGCGGCGAAGGACCGGCATCGCCCGTCCGGCGACAACCCGCCCTGCCTGCTGAACTCCACAAAGGACTCCGGCGTCGCCATCACCGTGACACCGCCGACCAACGCCAGCGAGCACTCACCGTTGCGCAAAGCCTGTGCGGCCCAATGCAAAGCGACCAGCGACGACGAACACGCCGTGTCCACGCTCACCGCGGGCCCCTCCAAGCCCAGCACGTAGGCGACCCGGCCGGAGACCACGCTGCCGATCCCGGCGTGCCCGGGATAGTCGTGGTACATCACGCCCGCGAACACCCCGGTCCGCGAACCCCGCAACGACGTCGGATCCACCCCGGCGCGCTCCAGCGCCTCCCACGAAACCTCCAGCAGCAACCGCTGCTGCGGATCCATCTCCACGGCCTCACGCGGCGAAATCCCGAAGAAGCCCGGGTCGAACTCGGCCGCGTCGAGCAGGAACCCGCCCTCCCGCGTGACGCTCGTGCCGGTGCGGCGGCGTTCGGGGTCGTACAGCGCGCCGATGTCCCAGCCGCGGTCCTCCGGGAATCCGGTGATCGCGTCGCGGCCCGAATCGACCAGCTCCCACAGGTCTTCCGGGGACCGCACGCCGCCCGGGTACCGGCAGCCCATGCCGACGATGACGATCGGGTCGTCGTCCGCAGCGACCCCGGCGGACACGACCGTGGCCGGTCCGGCAGCCGCGCCGGCGAGTTCCGTGTCGAGCAGCGCGGCGACCGCGGCAGGCGTCGGGTGATCGAAGATCAGGGTCGCCGGGAGCCGCACCCCGGTGGCCGAACCCAGGCGGTTGCGCAGTTCGATCGCGGTCAGCGAGTCGAAACCGAGATCGTTGAACAGCCGCTCGGCCCCGATGGACGCGCCGCTCGCGTGCCCGAGCACGACCGCGACCTCATCACGGACGACGTCCAGCAGCAGGCGTTCCCGGTCCGGGCCGGACAGCCCGGCGAGGCGATCCGCCAGGCCCCGGTCCGTGGTGGCGCGGGCCGAGGGCAGGGCCGCGGGCCGGACGAGGCCGCTGAGCATCGGGGGCACCTCACCGGTCGCGCGGATCGCGGCGAGGTCCAGCCGGATCGGGAAGAGCACCGGCGCGTCCGCGGCGAGCGCGGCGTCAAACAGCGCCAATCCGTCCTCAGTGGACAATGGTGTGATGCCGGAGCGGCTCATCCGGCGGGCGTCGGTCTCGCCGAGTCCCGCCGCCATGCCGTCTTCGGCCCAGGGTCCCCAGGCGAGGGAAACCGCGGGCAGCCCGCGATCTTTCCGCAGCCGCGCGAGCGCGTCGACGAAGGCGTTCGCGGCGGCGTAGTTGGCCTGCCCCGGCGAGCCGAGTGTGCCCGCGGCGGAAGAGAACAGGACGAAGGCGGCGAGGTCCAGTCCCGCCGTCAGCTCGTGCAGGTGCCAGGCCGTTTCCGCCTTGGGGCGCAGCACCGCGTCGAGCCGTTCCGGTGTCAGCGCGGTCAGGACGCTGTCGTCCAGGACCCCGGCCGCGTGCACGACCGCGGTGAGCGGGTGTGCCTCGGGAATTCCGTCCAGCACTTGGGAAAGCGCGTCGCGGTCGGTGAGGTCGGCCGCCAGCACGGTCACGGCCGCGCCGGACGCGGTCAGCTCCTCGGCCAGGTCTTCGGCTCCGGGGGCCGCGAGGCCCCGCCTGCCGACGAGCAGCAGATGCCCGACGCCGTGCTCGCTGACGAGGTGCTTCGCGATCTTCGCGCCCAGGCTCCCGGTGCCGCCCGTGATGAGCACGGTGCCCTCGGGATTCAGCCCCGTCGCGGTGCTGCCCGACGTGCTCCGGTCGAGGCGAGGCGCGAACACCTTGGCCTCACGGATCGCCAGCTCGGGTTCGCCGGTGCCGAGGGCGGGCGCCAGGGCAAGCCGGGACGCTTCGTGGTCGTCGAGATCGGCGATGACCAGCCGTCCCGGGTGCTCGGCCTGCGCGGAGCGCACCAGGCCCCGGGCCGCGGCCTGGTCGAGCCCGTCGCCGCTCGTGACCAGGACCAGCCGTGTCCGGTCGAACCGCTCGTCGGTAGTCCAGTCGCGCAGGGTCGCGAGCACGTCGGCGGTCACCGACCGCGTGGCGGTGACCGGGTCTTCTCCCCCATCGCTCGGCACGGCCAGCACGACGGTGTGCGGCGGGTTCTCCCTGGTGGCGAGCGAACGCCAGTCGGCGACCGGGGCACCGAACACTGCGGCGAGACCGAGCTCGTCCGGCCCGGCCAGCACGACGTCGCCCTCCGGCGCCGCGCCCTGCACCGGTGCCCAGTTCAGTGCGAACAGCGAGTCCCGGTGCGGTTCCCGCGCGCCGAGCTGGCCGGCGGAAACCGTGCGGGTCAGCAGGGAGGCGATCGAAGCGACCGGGGCGCCGGACCCGTCGGCGAGTTCGATGCCGACCTCGTCGGTGCCCGTGCGGGAAATCCGGGCGCGGACGGCGGTGGCCCCGCGGGCGCGCAGCGTGAGGCCGCTCCAGACGAACGGCAGCGCGAGACCGTCAGAGTCCACTTCGGACGGTGAGGCCAGAAGCTGGGCGTGCAGGACCGCGTCGAGCAACGCCGGGTGAAGCCCGAAGGACCCGGCGGCGTCTTCCGCCTCGGCGGGAAGGGCGACCTCGGCATACAGCTCGTCGCCATCACGCCAGAGCGCCCGTAGGCCTTGGAAGACCCCGGTGTAGCCATAACCGAGGTCGGTGAGCCGGGCGTAGGGGTCCCCCAGTTCGACCGGTTCGGCGCCTGGCGGCGGCCAGGTGGTCAGGCCTTCCGCGTGCCCGCCGTTTTCGAGGCTCAGTGTCCCGGCGGCGTGCTGGACCCACGGCGCGTCGGCGTCGTCGTCCGCGCGGGAATGGATGGCCAGAGACCGCCGGCCGTGCTCGTCGGGACCGCCCACGATGACCTGGAGCGCGACCCCACCCCGCTCGGGCAGCGTCAGCGGCGCCTGCAGCGTCAGCTCTTCCACCGTGCGGCAGCCGACCTGTTCGGCGGCCTGCTGGGCGAGCTCGACGAACGCCGTCCCCGGCAGCAGGACGTGGCCCAGCACGACATGACCGGCGAGCCAGGGCGTCGTGTCGAGGGACAGCCTGCCGGTCAGGAGATGACCACCGGAGTCCGGCAGGCTCGACGCCGCGCCCAGCAGCGGGTGCTCCGCGGCGAGCAGGCCAACTCCGCCGAGGTCCGCCGATCCCGAAGCCCTCAGCCAGTAACGGTCCCGCTCGAAGGCGTAGGTCGGCAGGTCGGTCTTCCGGACGCCGAGGCCGCTGAAGAACTCTTCCCAGTCCACAGTGGACCCGTCGATCCGCGCCCTGGCCAGCGCGGTCACCAGCGTCACGGGCTCCGGCCGATCCTTGCGCAGCACCGGGGCGAGCACGACGGCGCCGGGGTCTCCGACGCACTCCTGCGCCATCCCGGTCAGCACACCGTCCGGACCCAACTCGACGAACCGGGTCACGCCTTGGGATTCCAGCCAGCGCACGCCGTCAGAAAAGCGGACGGCCTCGCGCACATGCCGGACCCAGTAGTCCGGCGAGCACAAGTCCTCGGTGGACGCTGCCCTGCCGGTCACGTTCGACACGATCCCGAACCCGGGCGCCGAGAACCCGACGCCGTCCAGCACGGCGCGGAACTCGGCCAGCATCGGCTCCATCAGCGACGAGTGGAACGCGTGCGAAACCCGCAGGCGATTCGTCTTGTGTCCCTTGGCCTTGAACGCTTCGGCCACCTCGGTGACCTCAGCCTCGGGGCCCGAGATCACCACCGAGGCGGGACCGTTGATCGCAGCGATGTCCACGCCGTCCGGCAGCAGCGACCGGACTTCGTCCTCGGTCCCCGCGATCGCGAACATCGCGCCACCGGACGGAAGTTCCTGCATCAACCGGCCGCGCGCGGCCACCACCCGGCAGGCGTCGGCCAGGGACCACACACCCGCGACATGCGCCGCGACGAGTTCACCGATCGAGTGTCCTGCCACGAAGTCCGGCCGGACGCCCCACGATTCCAGCAGCCGGAACAACGCCACTTCGACCGCGAACAACGCCGCCTGTGCGTACCGGGTTTGCGCCAGTACCCCGGGGTCGCCGGTGAACACCAGCTCCCGCAAGGAGATGCCCAGTTCGGCGTCGAAGTATCCCGCCGTCGCGTCGAAGGCCTCCGCGAAGATCGGGTACGTCTCGTACAGCTCGCGTCCCATTCCGACGCGCTGCGAACCCTGACCGGTGAACAGGAACGCGGTTCGCCGCGAAGGCCGGGCGGTGCCGGTGAAAACGCCGGGTGCGCTGGCACCCGTTGCCAGCGCGCGAAGCCCGGCGAGCAGTTCATAGCGGTCCTTGCCGACGACGGCCGACCGGAATTCCAGCGCCGCCCGCGACGTCGCCAGCGAATAGGCGACGTCCGCCGGACGCAGGTCTTCGCGATCCTCCACAAAGGACAGCAGGCGCGCGGCCTGCGCGGGCAGGGCCTCGGCGCGGGGAGCCGACACGAACCAGGGCACGACGCCGTCCGCCCGGGTGACGTCACCAGATCCCTCGGTGTCCTCGGCAGGAGGCGCTTCCTCGACGATCACGTGCGCGTTCGTCCCGCTGATCCCGAACGACGACACCCCGGCGCGCCGGGGACGCCCCTCGGCCGAAACCCATTCCCGCGCCTCGGTCAGCAGCTTCACCGCACCGGCCGACCAGTCCACATGGGACGATGGTTCGTCCACGTGCAACGTCTTCGGCAGGACGCCATGACGCATCGCCATGACCATCTTCATCACCCCGGCCACCCCCGCGGCCGACTGGGCGTGCCCGATGTTCGACTTCAACGACCCCAGCCACAACGGCTGCTCGCGATCCCGGCCGTACGTCGCCAGCAACGCCTGCGCCTCGATCGGGTCACCCAGCACGGTGCCGGTCCCGTGACCCTCCACCGCGTCCACGTCGGCGGCCGAAAGCCCGCTCGCGGACAGCGCGTCGCGGATCACCCGCTGCTGCGAAGGACCGTTCGGCGCGGTCAGGCCGCTGCTGGCGCCGTCGGAGTTCACCGCGGAGCCGCGGACCACCGCCAGGATCTCGTGCCCGTTGCGCCGGGCGTCGGAAAGGCGCTCCACCACGAGCATTCCGGCGCCCTCGGCCCAGATCGTGCCGTCGGCCGCCTCGGCGAAGGCCTTGCAGCGCGCGTCGGGCGACAGTCCGCGCTGGGCACTGAAGTCGACGAAGTTCTCGGGCGTGGCCATGACCGTGACACCGCCGACCAACGCCAGCGAACACTCACCCCGGCGCAGCGCCTGCCCGGCCCAGTGCAACGCCACCAGCGACGACGAACACGCCGTGTCCACACTCACCGCGGGACCTTCGAGCCCCAGCACGTAGGCGACACGCCCCGAAACGACGCTGCCCACGCTGGCGTGTCCGGGATAGTCGTGATACATCACGCCCGCGAAGACCCCGGTCCGCGAACCCCGCAACGACGTCGGATCCACCCCGGCGCGCTCCAGCGCCTCCCAGGAGACCTCCAGCAGGAGCCGCTGCTGCGGGTCCATCTCGACGGCCTCGCGCGGCGAGATCCCGAAGAACGCCGGGTCGAACTCGGCCGCTTCCGGCAGGAAACCGCCGTGTCGCACGTAGCTCGTCCCGGGCTTGTCGCCGGACGCGTCGTAGATCCGGTCCAGGTCCCAGCCGCGGTCTGCGGGGAACTCGCCGATCGCGTCGGTCCCGGAGTCGACGAGGTCCCACAGATCCTCCGGGGATCGCACGTCCCCCGGGTAGCGGCAGGCCATGCCGACGATGGCCAGCGGCTCGTTCGCTCGCTCCTCGGTCTCCCGCAGCACCCGGCGGGTTTCACGGAGATCGGCGGTCGCCCGTTTGAGGTAGCTGAGCAGTTTGTCCTCGCCGGTCATCCGGTCACCCCAACTCGACGTCGATCCTGGCACCAAGAACAGCCACCGCTGTGAACGCTAGTCAGGCCGGTTTCCGCGCCCCACCCCTAAACCGGCGCCGCGACCCCACTCTCACCCGGCCGTCGGGGTCCCTTCGGTGACGATCTTCACCAGCTCGGGCCGGAGTTCGTGCGGGCTCGGCATCGCCGCCATCTCCGCGTGCAGCCGTCCGACCGCTTCCCGGACGTCGCTGTCGGACAACGCCAGCCCGATCCGCTCGGCGAACGTCGCGGCGTCCTCGCCCCGGCCGGCGAGCACGGCGGCGCCCTGCCCGGCGATCCGGTGCGCGAGCGACGATCCGTCCTTTTCTGGCACCGTGGACACCACGCACTGCGGCAGCGCGTGGGCCAGTGCGGTGATCGCCGTCGTCGACGATCCATCGTGGACGACCGCGGCGCAGGTCCCCAGCACGGCGTTCACCGGCACCGAGTCGAACAGCCGCAGGTTGGCGGGCACCCGCGCCCCGGCCGGGACGTCCTTGGCGGGCAGCTCGCAGATCACCTCGGCGTCCAGCTCGGCGATCGCGTCGAACAACGCCGCCGGGGCCGCGGCGGGCTCGGCCAGCGTCAGGAGGATCCGCTGCCGCCGCGGCTTGCGGCGCAACCAGGAGGGCACCACCGAGGGCCCGGTGTAGGGGAGGTAGCGCAGCGGCACATGCCCGGTGTCGGGTTCCGGCCGCAGCGAAGGCGGGACACGGTCCAAGGTGGCCCGGCCGGTCAGCACGCTCTCCTCCGGCGACAGGCCGTGGACCGCGAGCCCGGCTTCGAGCCGTTCGGCGAGCCGGGCCCGATCCGGGGCCAGGCCCAGCATCCGGACCGCGGTGATCCCGGTGACCCTGGCCGCCACGGCGCCGGCCGGGGCGTGTTCCTCCCACACGACCAGCTCCGGCTTCCACCGCCGGGCGTAGTCCGCCAGACCGGCCGCCGCGTCGGGATCGGCAAGCCAGTCTTCGGCGTCGTCCGGCAGGTCCTTCCCTACTGCCACGGCGACGAACCCGGTCCGGTTAACCTCCGCGGTGAACCGTGGCCGCCCGGCTATCTGCACCTCGTGTCCCCCGGTCCGCAACGCCCAGCCCAGCGGCACCAGGCCGTGCAGCCGGGACACCGAAGACGGTGCGGTCAGCAGAACGCGCATCGGAACTTCCTTCGACTCCTGGGGCGGCCCTGCCGGGAACCCGCTATGGATGGGAAAATCAAGCCAGCCAGTCCTCGATGGCACCGGCGGTCGCAGCCGCGCTGCCTTCGATCAGGCTGAAGTGATCGCCGGGGACGGTCACCGTCGCGTTCGCGCGGCTCCACGTGGTCCGCCAGACGTCCGGGTTCGCGCTGTCCGGATCCGCAGTCGCGGCGTCGAACCGGGTGTCGGGCCGGATCAGCAGGCTCGGCGTGGCGACGTCGGTCAGCTCGACCTGCGGCAGCAGGTCCACGTACCGGGCCATCGCGGTCAGCTTGGTGCCGTCGAACGGCCCGTACCGCGCCTCCAGCTCCGGCAGCCCCGCCGTCAGGCCCAGCACGACCTGGTCCCGTTCCGCCTGGTCCTTGCCCTGGACGTCCTCGCCGCTCGCGGCGTAGGTGTCGAGCAGAACCAGCGAACGCGGCGCCAGGTCCGCCTCCTCCAGCCGGGCCACCACCGCCTGGGCGAGGATGCCCGCGGACGAGTAGCCGACGAGCACGAAGTCGTCGCCGCCCAAGGACATGCGGATGCTCTCCACGACGACGTCGACCATCGCCTCGGCCGAGTCCGGCACCAGCTCCCCTTCCAGGAAGCCGGGCAGTGACAGGCCCCAGCACGTCCGCGTGTCCCGGAACTGCGAGGCCAGCTTGGCGTACTGGTACGAGCCGCCCATCGCCGCCGGGCTGCTCAGGAACAGCAGCTGCGGGCGCCGGGGACCGTCGGCCATCCGGACCGGGAACGGCACCGGACCCGCCTCGGCAGCCGATCCGAATGCCGGGCGGAGCTTGGCCGCCGTCATCAGCAGGGTGAGTCCCTCGAACGACTTGCCGGTCCGCACCGCTTCGGCGAACAGGTCCTTCAGCCCGTCCGACGCGGAGACCGCGGCGGTGGCCGTGTTCTCGGCGGTGTCGTTCTCGAGGGCTTTCAGCAGGAACGCGGCGAGTGCCATCGGGGTCTGCTCGTCGAACACCACGGTCGGCGGCAGGTGCAGGCCGGTCGCCTCGGCGAGCCTGCGGCTCAGCCCGACCGCGGACACCGAGTCGAAACCCGATTCGAGGAAATGCCGTTGCGGGTCGACGACGTCCGATTCGACGTGCCCGAGCACCGCGGCGATGTGGTCCAGCACCAGCCGGACGAGCAGCTTTTCCCGCTGTCCCTTGGCAAGTCCGGTCAGCCGCTTGCGCAGCCCGTCCGGATCCGCCGTGCCCGACGCGCTCGCGGTGCGGCGTGCCGGTGCGGCCGTCGCCGTGGTGGGAGCCGTTTCGCCTTCGGTGACCAGAGAACGTTCGACGTCGGCCACCGGCCGCAGCGTCACCGATTCGACCGTGGCGACCGGTTTACCCGCCTGATCGGCCAGGTCGACCGAGAATTCGCCGCCGGCCGCCGGGGTGATCCGCACCCGCAGCCGGGCCGCCGCCGAAGCGTGCAGCTCGACCCCCGCCCAGGCCAGCGCCAGACCGCCGCAGGCCTGCAGGCCGATCGCGTGCAGCGCCGCCTCCAGCGCCGCCGGATGCAGGCCGAACCGGTCCGCCTGCAGGCTCGTCTCCTGATCGAGGCTCACCTCGGCGAACACCACGTCGTCCCGCTGCCAGGCGGCACGCAGGCCGCGGAACACCGGACCGTAGCTCAACCCCTGTCCCGACAACCGGTCGTAGAGCCCGTCGACCGCCACCGGCTCCGCCTTGGCGGGCGGCCATTCGTCGAGCGCGACCGGCTCGGCGACGGTGCCCCGCGACAGGAGCCCGTGCGCGTTGCGGATCCACGGCGCGCCGGAGTCGTCCGGCCGCGAGTGCACCGACACGGTACGGACGCCGCTCGCGTCCGGCGCGCCGACCACCGTCTGCACCTGGACCTTGCCGCGCTCGGCCAGCACGAGCGGGACGTCGACGGTCAGTTCCGCGACCCGGTCGCAGCCGACCTCGTCCCCCGCGCGGATGGCGAGTTCGACGAAGGCCGCGCCGGGCACCACGATCCGCGAACCGACCGAATGTTCGGCCAGCCACGGGTGGCTGCCCGCGGAAAGCTGTCCGGTCAGCACGACACCGTCCGAATCGGCGAGCCGCACCGCGGCGCCCGCCAGCGGATGGCCGGTCGAGTCGAGACCGGTGCCCGCCAGGTGACCACCCGCGCGGACGGCCTCCATGTCGACGTCGGGCCAGTACCGCTTGCGGTGGAACGCGTACGGCGGCAGCGGCACCCGCCGCGCGTCGCGCCCGACGTAGAACCGCTCGCCGTCGATGCCGAGTCCGTCCACATGCAACCGGGCGGCCGCGGACAGCACCGCGTCGGTCTCGGCGCGGCCGGCGTCCAGCACGGTGAGGAACGTCGTGTCCTCACTGGTCTCGGACAGGCTTTCGCGGACCTGCCGGGTGAGCCCGCCGCCGAGTTCGACGAACCGTTCCACCCCGGCCGCCTCCAGCGTGCGCACCGCGTCGAACAGGCGCACCGGCTCGCGCAGGTTGGCCACCCAGTGCGCGGGGTCGGTCAGTTCGTCGGTGGCGAAGGCGCCGGTGACGGTCGAGACGATCGGGAGCCGCGGCAGTGCGTAGGTCAGCTCCTCCGCGATCTCCAGCAGGTCCTCGGCGACCTCGTCCGCCTGCGGCGAATGCGCCGCCCCGGCCGGGAGTTCCTGCAGCAGCTGGGCCCGGGTCGCAGCGAGCTTCACCGCGTCGGTCAGGGTCAGCACGCCGGCGACGTGCGCCGCGGCGACCTCCCCACCGGAGTGGCCGAGGACCTGGCCCGGCCGCTGGCCCCAGAACTCCAGCAGGCGGAAGAGCGCGACCTGGACGCAGAACCGCGCCGCCTCGGCGAAACTCACCTGCTCCAGCAACTGAGCGCTGACGGAGTCGTCCTCGCCGAACAACACCTCGCTCAGCGGCCGGTCCAGATACGGGTCGAACTTCGCGCTCGTGTCGGCGAACGCCTGGGCGAACGCCGGGAACGCCTCGGACAGCGCCCGCCCGGTGCCCGGCCGTACGACGGCGTTGCCGGAGAAGAGGAACACCGTCTTCACGTCGGCACGCGCGGTACCGCGCAACACCGACTCGGACTCCTCACCGCGAGCGAGCGCCTCGAGCTTTTCGAGCAGATCCGCCCGGTCCGTGCCGAACACGGCCGCGCGGTGCTGCCCCACCGCCCGGAAGGCGGCCAGCGAATAGGCCACGTCCCCGGCGTCCAGCTCGGGGTGCTCGATCAGATGAATACGAAGCCGTCCGGCCTGCAGGGGCAGTGCCTCCCGGCTGCGCGCGGAGATCAGCGTCGGCAGCGGGATCCCGTGGTGCGTGGCCGAAACGGCGTCGGCCGCCGGGGTTTCCGGAGCCTGTTCGAGGATCACGTGCGCGTTGGTCCCGCTGTAGCCGAAGGAGGACACCCCGGCCCGGCGCGGACGCCCATCCGTTTCCCACGGGATGGTTTCCGGCAGCAGCCGGACGTGGCCCGAGGACCAGTCGACCTGCGTGGTCGGATTGTCCGCGTACCGGGTCTTCGGCAGCAGGCCGTGCCGCAGCGCCTGGACCATCTTGATGACGCCCGCGACGCCGGAGGCCGCCTGCGAGTGGCCGATGTTCGACTTGACCGAGCCCAGCCACAGCGGCCGTTCGGCGGGCCGTTCCTTGCCGTAGACCGAAAGCAGCGCGCCCGCCTCGATCGGGTCGCCGAGGGTGGAGCCGGTCGCCGAGGCCTCCACCATGTCCACATCGGACGGTTCGAGCCCGGCCAGCGCGAGCGCCCGGCGGATCACGCGTTCCTGGGACGGGCCACTGGGCGCGGTCAGCCCGTTGGACGCGCCGTCCTGGCCCACCGCGCTCGACCGGATCACGGCCAGGACCTCGCGGCCCTCCCGCACGGCGTCGGACAGCCGCTGCACGACGAGCACGCCGACACCCTCGGACCAGCCGATCCCGTCGGCGTCCGCGGAGAACGCCTTGGAACGGCCGTCGGCCGCGGTGCCGCCCGGATCGAAGTGCGCGAACGGACTGGGCGAGGTCAGCGCCGAAACGCCGCCCGCCAGCGCGAGCGAGCAGTCGCCGTTGCGCAGCGCCTGGATCGCCGAGTGCAAGGCGACCAAAGAGGACGAACACGCGGTGTCGATCGAGACCGAGGGGCCTTCGAGGCCCAGCGCGTAGGACACCCGGCCGGAAACCACGCTGCCGAGCACGCCGGTGCTGCGGAACAGGCCGTTGCTCTCGATGGTGCCCGACGGGCCCGGGTCGTAGTCGGACTGCATGACCCCGGCGAACACGCCGGTCTGGCTGCCCTTGAGCGAAGCGGGCTCGATCCCCGCTCGTTCCAGCGCCTCCCAGCAGCTTTCCATCAGCATCCGCTGCTGCGGTTCCATCATCACCGCTTCCTTCGGGCTGATCCCGAAGAACGCGGCGTCGAAGTCGGTGACGTCCGGGACGAAACCGCCCTGCGGCTTCTTGCCCGACGCGGTGACCAGGCCGAGCCAGTGGTCGAGGTCCCAGGACCGGTTGGCGGGGAACGGGACGATGCCGTCGCCGCCTTCGGCCACCAGCCGCCACAGGTCCTCCGGCGCGCCGACCCCGCCGGGATAGCGGCAGGCCATCCCGACGATCGCGATCGGCTCGTCGGGCGCGCCGACCGGCGTGACGGCCGCGCGGACCGCTTCCCGCGCTCCGTCGATTTCACCGACCAGCAGCTCGTGCAGCTGCGCGGCGAGCTCGGACACGGTCGGGTAGTCGAACACCACGGTCGGCGCGAGTTCCAGCGCCGTCTCCGCGTTGAGCCGGTTGCGCAGTTCGACGGCGAGCAGCGAGTCGAAGCCCAGATCGCTGAAGGCGCGGTCGACGTCGATGAGCTGGACGGAGCCGTGCCCGAGCGCGGCGGCCACATGCTCGGTGACCAGCTCGCGCACCGCCTTGAGCCGGTCGCCGGGCGCGAGCCCGAGCAGCCGGGCCCGCAGCGAGTTCGGATCGGCCTCGGGCCCCCCCGCGGGCCGCGGCCCCCGCTCGGCGGCCGGGTTAGCCCCCGGGTTAGCCCCCCCCCGGGGGGGGCCCGCCGGGGGC
>NZ_JBHYIQ010000107.1:23615-33325 GCF_042739895.1 Amycolatopsis sp. NPDC059021 | reverse complement strand
CCTTCACAGCGCTCACCGCTGTGAAGGAGGCCTTCACGGCACATTCGTCCACAAAGGACACTATTCGGCGGGCGTGCCGTAGCCGCCTCCGCCGCCGGACTCGCACCGGAGGACGTCGCCCTTCCGCACGCGCAGGCTGTTGGCCTTGAGCATTTCCCGCGCGTGCTCCGTGCCCGGATTGAGGACGACGCGCGGCGGTTCGCCCGCCTCGCCGCCGAACAGGCCCCAGGCCGGGGTGACCGAACGCTCCCACCACAGGGAGAGATCCTGGTCGGCTTCCATGACGTACTCGCGCACGACACCGTCGCCGCCGCGCCATGCGCCCGCGCCGCCGGAACCGGGGCGGATGCGATATTCGGTGACCGCGCCGAGACGTTCAACCGGCTGGTGGGAACGATGGCCACCGAGATGCTGCGGCGCAAGACCGGCCTGATCCACGTGCCCGGCATCCACGACCCGTCGGTGGCCGGGGTGCCGATGGACGGTCCGGCTCGGCTACCGTGCCGTGGTCACCGCGTTGCTGGAGCATCTCCGCGGCCGGCGCGCCCGGAGCGTCACGCTGCTGAGCGGGACCGAGGACAACGCGTGGAACCGGCGCTCACGGGAGGCCTATCTCGCCTGGTGCGAGCTGCGCGGGTGCACGCCCCGCACCGGAAAGCTCGGCGAAGGTCTCGACCGGGATGACGCCGCGGCGGTGCTCCTGCCGTTGCTGGCGGACCCGGAGCGGCCCGACGCGCTCATCGTCGCTTCCAGCAATTTCGCCGCGCTCGCCGCCGAAATCGCTGCAGCGCAAGGACTTCGGGTCCCGGACGACCTGATGATCGCTTCCCTCACCGACACCGAGCACACCCGATCCGCGAGCCCGCCGATCACCGCGATGGACCTCAGCCACGAGCGGCTCGCCGAACACGCCGTCGAACTCATGCTCGCCAGGCTCGCCGGGACCGAGGCGGTGTGTACCCGACCGGACCAGTGCCGCCCTCGAAGTACCACCTCTCGTAACCGCGCCTTGGGTGAGGTGGCTGACGTTGTGCCGTCCCGGGGATGACCGGCTTCCCGGCATCGGCCCGGTCGCCGGATCGCTCGGTAGTTTGCTGGCCATGGAAGACTCCTACGCGGGCTTGTCGAGCCATTACGACCTGGTGATGACGTCGGGGTATTACGACTACGACGCCTACGCGCGGGCGATGTCGACGGTGATCGGACCGCGTACGGAGCTGGTGGAGATCGGGGTGGGCACCGGCCTGGTCTGCGAGAAAATCCTGGAGCTGGGTGGAGCCGGCGTGCGGATCACCGGGATCGACCACAGTGCGAGCATGCTGGCGGTGGCCCGGCGCCGTCTCGGCACGCGGGTGACGCTCGAACACCAGGACGTCCTGCGCTTGTCGCTGCCGCGGGTCTACGACGTCGCGTACTCCGTTGGCGGTGTCTGGGCCTGCACCCGTGCCGGTGACGACGTCCGGATGGCCAGTCTTCTGCCGACCGACGGCGAAAACCTGCGAGCGCTCGAGAACGTGCGGGGGTGCCTCAAGCCGGAGGGCCTGCTGGTGTTGTCGGTCCAGCGGCCGCATGTCGATCATCGGCAGCGCCTGCGGAACGGGTTCGTGTATTCCCAGGAAGTCCGTGAAGAACGCAACGGCATGGTGGTCAAGGACTACCGGGTCACCGACGGTGAGGTCGTGGTCGCCCGTCAACAGTCCCGGATCCGGATCTTCGAGCGGTCCGAGGCGGAGGACCTCCTGGCGCGGGCAGGCTTCCGGCCCGTGCCGGAGAGCGGCGACGGAGTGATCGACGTGTTCGCCGTACGGTGACCCGCCGGTGCGGGGTGGCTCGGGTAGCGAGCGGGAGGTTCGATCACTGACCCGGCGCGTACGACGCTGCGAGCGCAGCGTTGTGGACTGTCCCGAGTGGACGGTCGGCTACGCACGGCGGCGCGGTTTCCCGCGTTTGCCGCCCTGAGGCCTGCCCGTGCTTCGGCGCGGGCTCCCGCCACTTCGCTTGTCCGCCGTGGGTTTCCCGGTCTTCGCGGGGGACGGCTTCCGCTTCGCCGGTTCCGGCGCCGGACGGCCGCGGGTGCTGTTGACGGTCCGGCCGCGGACGATCCCGATGAACTGCTCCATCAGGTCGGTGGTCTCCTCCTCCAGCCACGACAGCGCGACGCGTGACTGCGGGGCGTCCGTGAGCGGCCGGTAGGTGAGATCCCTGCGGTGGTGCAGCCGGGCGAGCGACTGCGGGACGACGAGCAGCCCGATGCCGGCCGCCACCAGCTCGATGGCGCCCGCGGTGGTGACCGGCCGTTCGATCGCGGGCTGTCCGGGCGGCTGTTCCCAGCCGAGGGTGTCGTCGAGGGGATGCAGCACGACGTCGTCCGCCAGGTCCTCTGTGGACACTTCGTCGGCCGCGGCGATCAGGTGGTCCTTCGGGCAGACGACCACGGTCGTCTCGGTGTAGAGCGGGATCGCGTGCAGGCCGGTGCGGTCGATCGGCAAGCGCAGGAGGGCCGCGTCGGCGTCGCGCTCCCGCAGCAGCGCGGCCGCGTCGGCGGCGGGCACCCCGGCCAGCTCCAGCGGCGTCTCCGGGTACCGCTCCTGCCAGATCCGCACCCACTTGGCCGGGATCACGCCCGGGACGTACGCGAGCTTGAAGGAAGGAGGGACGTCCGGGCCGGTCACCGGGCCAGACTACCGGGCGTGAGTGCGGTCGTTACGCTTGACCGATGACGTCGCAGCACAAGAGCAGCCAGACGATGAAGCCGGCGACGGCGGCGAAGAAGCTGGGTGTGTACCTCGAAGCCACCCCCGCCGAGTTCCAGGAGGGGGTCGTCTCGCGCGACGAGCTGAACGCCCTGCAGGCCGAGCCGCCCGAGTGGCTCCGGGACCTGCGCCGCGACGGCCCGCATCCCCGGCCGGTCATCGCGGCGAAGCTGGGTGTCTCCATCGGCGGTCTCGCGCGGGGCGGGATCACCGACCCGCTCACCACCGAGCAGATCGAGGCGCTGAAGGCGGAGAATCCCGACTGGCTGGTACGGGAGCGCGCCACTCAGGCCGAGGTCCGCAAGGAGGCGAAGCGGCTCAAGGAGAAGAACGCCTGACCCCGCACCGCAGGTCGCTGACCAGGCCTCTAGGATTCCGCGGGTGACCGCCTACGACGACGTCTTCGAGCATCTGGACACCTCGACCCTGCCGGAGCGCCAGCAGCGGATCCTCGTCGCGATCCGGGACTGGGTGGTCCGGTACGGATATTCGCCGAGCACCCGGGAAATCGGCGACGCGGTGGGGCTTCGCTCGTCCTCGACGGTGTCGAAGCATCTGGCGAGCCTGGAGGAGCAAGGTTTCCTGCGGCGCGGTTCCTCGGTGTCGCGGCCGATGGACGTGCGGGTGTTCCTGCAGGAGCCGAAGGCGAGCGCGGCCGCCGAGGACTCGGTGAGCGTCCCCGTGGTCGGCGACATCGCGGCGGGCACGCCGATCTCGGCCGAGGAACACGTCGACGACCTGCTGACGCTGCCCCGCGGCCTGACCGGGCGGGGCACCGTCTTCGGCCTGCGGGTGCGTGGCGACTCGATGATCGACGCCGCGATCTGCGACGGCGACATCGTCGTGGTGCGCCAGCAGAACGAGGCCCATTCGGGACAGATCGTCGCCGCGATGATCGACGGCGAGGCCACGGTCAAGGTGTACCGCCGCCGCAACGGCCACGTCTACCTCGAGCCGCGCAACCCCGATTACGAGGTCATCGACGGCGACGAGGCCGTGGTGCTCGGCACCGTCGTCTCGGTGCTGCGCAGCGTCTGATCCCGTTCACCCCCGTGGCTGCGGCCGTTCGAGGGGCTGTTCGGGGACGGGGCGGACGTCGTCCATGATCCGGTCGGCGTACTTGTCGAGCATGCGGGTGCCGACGTGCTGCGCGTAGCCGAGCAGCACCGACCACAGCAGCAGCGCGGACTGCGAGCTGATGCAGACGATGCCCTGCGCGAGCCCGGCGCTGAAGGCCAGCAGGCCGACCACGGCGAGCGTCGCGCCGAACAGCACCTTGATGAGCGCCTGGTACCCGGTCAGCACGTACGGCGTCACTTCGGGACGTCGCCGGATCAGCAGGACCACGACCGACAGCCCGGCCCCGAGCGTGCCGAACATCTGCGCCAGCCAGACGTCCCAGCCGGTCGGCGTGGTTCCTCCGCTGGGGCAGACCATCGTGGCAGGTCCGGACTGCTGCGCGGGAATGCACAGCGGCACCAGTCCCGGCCGGACGATGCCGATGACACCGAGCACGGTGTTGAGGATGAACAGCGCCACCGTCGCGAGCACGAGCTTGTTGCGCAGTGCGCGGGCCGCGGCGTGCGCGTCGTCGGACGCGTCGAAGGCGGCGCGGAGCGCGTCCACCACGACCGCGCGATCGGCCGCGGTGACCCTGCTGGAGAGGTCCAGTCCTTGCAGTGCCTGCGAACGCGGATCCTCGCACGGCAGGTAGACGTCGATCCGCGCCCGCAGGCCCGGCAGCCTGCCGGGCAGCTCGGGGTCGATCGAGATCGCCGAGATCTCGGCCTCGTGCAGGGCCCGCCAAGCGCGCTCGATGTGCCAGCCCGACCACCACGACGCCACCGACCACCATCGGTGTGGCGCGCCTTGCAAGGCCGCGTCGACCACTTTCAGTGACGCTATGGCCGAGTGCCGGGCGTGTTCCGTGCCCGGGAGGTGTTCGTACGCCGCGAGATCGGCCCGCACCCGGCGGGCCCGTGACTCGACCGTCAGCTGCCAGTCGGCGCCTTCGGCCCCGAACACCGGGCCCACGAGCCGATCCTCGACCATCGTCATCACCTCAGGTCGAGCATCGCAGCGGACGGGCGGCGCCCGTGTCGACCAAACGTGCGAACGCCGCCCGCGCTGTCGATCACGGGGCGCAACGAGGCGTCGGCCCGTGATACCCCTTCCGTGAGGATTCGTCGATCCCGACCTCGCACGGGATCGACGGATCGAGCCGGTTGCCCCAGACGAACGTGTGGGTCGCATGGTTCTGCAGGCCGATGGCGTGGTCCGGCCCCGCCGCCCAGGTGTTGCCGATGAGGGTGAGGTGCTGGACGTCGTCGATCATCACCGCCTGCGAGCCGAGCCGGGTTTCGCAGTAGTTGCCGAGGAACAGCCAGTACTCCGAGACACCCTTGCCGCTGCCGTCCCCGGCCATGGAATGCGGCCCCTCGGCCATCAGGCACATGTTGTCGACGTGTTCGCACCGGTTGCCCGCGATGAGCACGCGGCGGCTGGCCAGATGCTGATCGTCGGTGGCGAAGGTCTGCATGCAGTCGGCGTGCGCCCCGGTGCTGTTGTCGGTGTGCGAGATGGTGTTGCGCAGGATCTTCACGTCGTCGCCGAAGAACCGCAGCCCGTCACCGTCGCCCCCCTGCGGCGCGGTGACGGTGTTGTCCCGGATGGTGACGTTGTTCCCGCGGGCGTCGATCCCCGGGGCCGACGGCCGGTTCAGCGCGAACCCGTCGACGACGACGTTGTCGGCGCGGACGTCGATTCCGCCGACCCGCCGGCCTTCGCCCCGGTAGGTGACGGGCTTGTCCGCCGTGCCGCCCTTGGTGATCTTCAGCCGTTTCGTGGTGCTGGTGTCGTCCACACAGACGACGTCGCCCGGCTCTATCGCGTCCATCGAGCGCTGATCGGTGACGTGCCGCGTGCACGCCGATGCCGCGCTGGGCGTGCCGTTCGCTGCCGAGGCTGCGAACGGTAGTGCCAGCACGGCGATCGCGGCGGCGCGTCCGAACAGGATCCTGGGTGTCATCGGCGCTCCCGGGTGGTTCCGTAGTTCACCGCCGGGAACCTAGTCACGCCGGGCGGGAGGGCTCCCGGCGGCGGAGGAGGTGGATTCCGGCGAGCACCACGGCGACGACGGCGGCGAGCACGCCGGCGAACAGGAACGTGCGGCCGAGCCCGGCGGCGTCGATCACCGGCTGCGCGATCAGCGGCGAGGCGAACTGGCCGAGGAACAGCGCCGAGGTGAGCAGGCCGAGCGCCTTGGTCCGCGCGCCGGGGGCGACGGAGGCGACCACCCAGCCGTTGACCGTCGGGTTCTGCAGGCCGATGCCAATGCCGACCACCAGCAGCCCGATCCCGAACGTCCACAATGTACTCGACGAGCCGATCACCACGAGCCCGGCGGCGAAGGCCGCGAACATGCCGATCGCCAGTGGCCGGAAGTCCCAGCGCGCGCGGATCCGCCGGAAGTTCAAGCCCACCACCGTCATCACGAGGTTGACCGCGGCGATCGACACACCCGCGACGACCGGGCCCGCGCCGCTCACCTTCGCCAGCCAGAACGGCGCCTGGGTCGGCACGGTGTAGAACACGACGACGCCGAGGAACATCAACGCGTACAGGCCGAGCAGCCGCGGTTTCCACGGGGACGCGCCGGGCGCGTCTTCGGCGTCCGCCTGCCGGACCTCCGCCTCCGGGACGTACCGGAGCACCAGGAGCAGCAACGGGACCGCCAGCAGATAGACCGCGAACGGCCCCCGCCAGCTCATCGCGGCCAGCAGACCGCCCAGCAGCAGCGCGACGACCCCGCCGAAGCCCATCGCCGCTCCCTGCAGGCCCAGCACCCGGCCGTGTTCGCTCGTGGGGTGGTGATCGGCGAGCAACGCGGTCGACGTCGTCATGACGCCCGCGATGCCGACACCGAGCAGGGCGCGGCCGACGAGCAGTGCGGGCAGCGAATCGAGCACGAGCCCGGACCCGCCACCCACCGTGTACAGCACGAGGCAGCCGAGGAGGACGGGCACCCGGCCGATCCGGCCGCTCAGCCGGGCCAGCAGCGGCGCGGCGATCATGATCGCCAGGCCCGGCAGCGTCAGCACGAGCCGTACCAGGAGTTCGGCGTGCGGCACCGCGGCGAAGTGCCGCTCCATCCCCGGCAGCGCCGGGGTGATGGTGGCGCTGGCCATGATGGTCATGGTGCTGACCCCGAGCAGCGTCGCCAGCAGGGGTTTCGGTGGTCGCCGTACCCCGGCGACGGTCGTTTCGATCATGCTGACGACCGTAGAACCTCAACAATTGTTAAGGTCAACGCTCATGAGTTCGGTGTCACAAGACGAGGGGCCGCTGCCCGCGGAGCTGACCGTCGGCCAGCTCGCGCGGCGCAGCGGTGTTTCGGTGTCCGCGCTGCATTTCTACGAACGGCAGGGCCTGATCACCAGCAGGCGCACCAGCGGCAACCAGCGCCGCTACCGGCGGGAGGCGCTGCGCCGGGTCGCGCTGGTCAAGATCGCCCATCACGTCGGCATCCCGCTGGCCGAGGTTCGTGACGCGCTGGAGCTGCTGCCGGAGAACCGGGTGCCGACCCGGCGCGACTGGGAACGGCTCGCCGAGCACTGGAACGCCCGGCTCACCGCGCGGATCCACCGGCTCACCCAGATCCGCGACCGGTTCACCGACTGCGTCGGCTGCGGCTGCCTGTCCATCGACCGGTGCCGGAGCGTCAATCCGGACGACGTGCTGGCGACCGAGGGCTGCGGTCCGCGACGGCTGCTCGAACCGGGCGAACTGCCGATGGATCTTTGACGGGTTTTCGCGGCTAACCGGCCTTGGCCAGCGTGCGGCCGAAGAAGCCGGTGACCGCCTGCTCGTAGCGGGCGGGGTCGGAGTTCCACGACTCGACGTGCTCGGCACCCGGGAATTCGTGGTACTCCACCGGCCACTGGTTTTTCCTTGCCGCTTCGACGAAATCGCGGTCCATCTGGACCGGAGCCTCGCTGTCCGCCGCTCCGGCGAAGAGCAGGGTCGGCGGCTTCGTGGCCGGGGGACGGTTGATCAGGTCCAGCTGGTACATGTCGACGCCGGTGCGCCAGCGGATCACCTGGTGGATCAGCGACGCCAGCGGACCGGGCGCGCCGTACTGGCGTGCGGTGAACTCGCCGATCATCGGCATGCTGAGCAACGGCGAGTCGAGCAGCGTCGCGGTGACGGTGGCGGCCAGGGGAGAGCGGGCGAGGAACTGACCGGCGATCTGCCCGCCCATCGAGCCGCCGTAGAGCACGATCCTCTTGGCGCCCTTGCCCTGCGCGTAGCGGACCGCCGATTCCACGTCCCGGTACTCGGATTCGCCGTAGTGCATCAGCCCGTCCGCGGAGGCGGGCGCGCCTTCGTCGTTCCGGTAGGTGATCGCGAGGACCGGCAGGCCGAGCCGGTGGAAGGCGGGCGTGGCGAGCATGGCGTTGCGCCGCCCGTTCTGGCCGTGCACCGCGATCACCCAGGTCGACGAGAGCGGCCCGTCGGCCGGGATGTACCAGGCGGGCGCGGGGCCGAGTTCGGTCGGCACGGAGACCTCGGAATAGTCCATCCCGTACGAGGTTTTCGGGTCGGTCATCATCACGCCGGTCACGTCGACCGTGGTGCCTGCCGACGGGGCGGGTCCGCTGAGGATCGGCCGCTCCACCGAACCCGGGGACTCGGCGATGATGTCGCCGACGTTGGCTTCCGTGCCGTCCCACAGCATCCGGAACGTTCCGTGGCGCCGGGTGTGCTTGCCGGGAGAGCCGATCACCACGGTCGTCCCGCCGGCGGTGTGGTTCACCGCGAGCACGACGTCGGAGTGGTCGGGGTGGGTGTAGTACTGGTGATCGGGTTTCACGGCGGAGTCGCTGACCTGCCAGGCGAGCACGAACGCCCCGCCGAGGGCGAGCACCAGCAGCACCGCGATCGCGATCAGCACGATCCGGCGCAGACGGCGTTTCCGCCGGGGCTTCGGTTCGGTTTCTTCGTCGATCTCCGTGCTGTTCATGGACAATTCCCCCTTGGTGACGGCTATTTCCGGGTGCCGTCGAGAACCCGCTCCACGGTCCGCGCGCACAAGGCGCGGAAATCCTTTTCGCTCAGCCCTATCCGGCCACCGAGATAGAACTGGACCAGTCCCACGACCGGCATGGTGATGGCGAGTGTCACCTCGATGGCGTCGCCGGGGCGCAGCTCTCCCTCGTGGATGGCCTGTTCGACGGCTTTAAGCACGGGGGAGAACGCCGGTGAGGCACCGTCCCGGAAGTCCTCCGGGAACTTGCGTGCCTCCTCGCGCCGGTCCGTCATCAGGAACCGGTACAGATTCGGTTTGCCCAGCGCGAAATCGAGGAAATCGCGCATCAGGCCGTGAAGCCGCGACTCGAAGTCGTGCTCGCCGGTGCGGTTTCCCCAGTCCTTGCCGATGTCCGCGAGAGCGTCTTCGGCGACCTTGCGCAGCAGGGCTTCGCGATTCGGGTAATGGCGATAGGTCGCCATCGCGGTGACCCCGGCTTCCATCGCCACCCGGCGCATCGTCACGGCTTGCGCGCCTTCGTGCACCAGGATCGCCAACGCCACCGACGCGATCCGCTCGGCGGTTCCCGGTTCGCTCATGTCTACACCGTACACGTCCTTGTCTACGCTGTACACACCCCGCCCTGGTCTGTACCGAACGACGTACCACCCGTGATCAGAGGCGTAACTCGCGTGAACAGAGACGGACTGCCTCCAATCACGTGAGTTACGTGCTCAATCACGCGAGTGACGTCTTCCTGCACACCAGGGCGGCTCGCAGATCGCATCTTGCGGGTTACCGCGAAGGGCCTTCAGAGCGCTCAGTGCGGTGGGGGGGGGGGGGGGGGCCCGGGGGGGGGGGGGCGCACGGGGGATATCGAGACACACGGGGCGCCCGCGGGAGGAGACGGACCAGGCGGGGCGCCCGGG
>NZ_JBHYIQ010000107.1:21676-23605 GCF_042739895.1 Amycolatopsis sp. NPDC059021 | reverse complement strand
TCTGCTCGGGGATTCCTGGTGCCCTCCACGCGAAACTGGAGGAGCGGTGGGGTGCTCCGTGGCGGGAGATCTACGGGATGACGGAGGCCGAAGGGCTGGCGCCGCGAACGCGCTTGAACGCCACGCTGAAGGCGAACGCGTTCTCGTAGCCGACTTCGCGGGCCACGGTGGCGACGGTCGCCTCGGTGTCACGCAGCAGATCGGCTCCCAAGGTCATCCGCCAGCCGGTGAGGTAGGTGAGCGGGGGTTCGCCGACCAGGCCGGTGAAGCGGGCGGAAAAGGCGGCCCGGGACATGCCGACCTTCGCGGCCAGCCCGGCGACCGTCCACGGGTGCGCGGGGTCCGCGTGCAGGAGACGCAGTGCTTCGCCGATGGCGGCATCGCCCAGCGCCCGGTACCAGGCGGGCGAGGTGGCCTCCGGCCGGGCACACCACGCGCGCAAGGCCAGTACCAGCACGAGATCGAGCAGCCGGTCGAGGACCGCGTCCTGACCGGGCTCGTCGTGCGCGATCTCGGCGGCGAGCAGGTCCAGTGCCGCCCGCGTCCGCGGTCCGGCGGGCACGACCGCCAGCGGCGGGAGCATGTCCAGCAGGCGGTCGCCCACGTCACCGCGGAGTTCGTAGGCACCGCGGAGCAGGACCGTCGCTCCCGGCAGGCCGTCGCCGTAGCTGCGCGGAGCGAGATTCTGGTGGGCGTGCACGACTTCTTCCCCGCCGATGAAGTACTTCCTGCCGTCGCGGACCTCGACCTCCGGCGGCGTGGCCGGATCGTCGGCGACGGTGTAGCGGCCCGTTCCCCGGACGAGGGCGATGTCGCCCGCGGCGAGCCGGACGGGCTCGCCGCCGTCGAACCGGATCGACGCGTGGCCGCCGAGCGTGGCCACGACCGCCAGCGGCGGGGCGTCGGCGTAGGTCAGTGACCACGGCGGCCGCCGGATCAGCTGCCGGATCACGGCGTTGCGGGCACGGGCCCGGTGCAGCAGATCGCTCAGGACGTCCACAGCAGCCCACGCTAGACGATCGCGAAGGTATTCGCGACGTTCTCTTATGGATCGTCTTCGCATTGGGGAGTTGGCTGAAGCCCGGTTCTTTTCTTTGCCGCAGAACAGGAGTTGCTTCATGTCCCAGACGATCGCCGTGTTCGGCGCGGGCCCCGGTCTCGGTCAGGCCGTCGCCCGTCGCTACGGACAGGCGGGTTACGAGGTCGTCCTCGTCGCCCGTCGCCCAGCCCCCTTGGAGCGGTTCGCCGAGGAGCTGGCCGCCGACGGCATCACCGCGCACGTCGTCACCGGCGACCTGTCCGACAGCGACGCCGTCCCTGCCCTGGCCGACCGGATTCGCGCGAAAACCGGTCCCCTCAACGCTTTCTACTACGGACCGGCGCCCGCGGACCCCGGCTTCGTCCCCGCCGCCACCCTGCGCCCGGAGCAGGTGCGGGAGCTGATGCCGAAGACGCTCTACACCCTGCTCGCGCTGGTCCGGGAGTTCCTCCCGGCCATGCTCGACCAGGGCGGTGGTGCCATCCTCAGCGCCCAGGGCGCGGCCGCCCTGCGCGGCCTGCCCCGGATGAGCGGCTGGCCGCCCGCACTGGCCGCGCAGCGGAACTATCTCCAGTCCGTCGCCGAGGAGGTCGCCGGCAAAGGGGTCTACGTCGGCATGCTCTTCGTCGGCACGCTCATCGTGGGGAGCGCCGCCGCCGAGCACCGGGTCGTCGACGCCGCAGGCGTGCCGGCGGCCGAACGGCCCAGCGCCGATCCCGCCGACCTCGCCGAACTGCTCTGGAGCATGCACCAGACCGGGAAGCCGCGCGAAACCCTTGTCCCGGAAGGATTCTTCGACGGGTTGTGAGGGCACGGCGCCCCCCCCCCCCCCCCCCGCGGGGGGGGGGGCGGGCCCGGGTTGGCGGGGGGCCGGGGCCCCACCAGAGAGC
>NZ_JBHYIQ010000107.1:7051-21666 GCF_042739895.1 Amycolatopsis sp. NPDC059021 | reverse complement strand
CGGTGATCGGCGCGCCCGCCGAACCGGGCGTGACACAACGCAGGCGGCCGGCGCGGCAGGTGGGGACCATCTGGGGCCCCTACAACGAAGGCACCCGCGGGCGGGGGCAGGGCGCGGGGGGGGCCGGGGCGGGCGCGTCACTTGTGGCCGTGCTCCGGTGCCCCTATCGTTCGGCGGTGTCCGGTTCCGATCTCGGGGAGTCGCCATGTCCGCCGATCCTCCGCACCTGCCGCCGACCGACGAAGCACTCGAAGAGCTGACCGATTCGCTGGCCGCCCGTTTCCCGGCAGGCCGGGACGAGGTCGCGGCGATCGTGCGCCGCGCGTACGAGGAGGTGAGCGCCGACGCTCCGGTCGACGCCTACCTCGTGCACCTGACCGAAGGCAAGGCCGCCGGGGAGCTCCGCACCCGCTACCCGGCGCACCACTAGTTCTTGACGCGTTCGAGCAGCGCGAACAGGTTTTCCCAGTGGCGCTGCTCGGCCGCCTCGTTGTACGCGGCGGTGTCGGACATGGTGTAGCCGTGGTCCGCGCCCTCGTAGATCTCCGAGCGGTAGGTGACGCCCGCTTCGTCCAGCGCGGCCTCGAGAACCTTGAT
The DNA here is from genome assembly GCF_042739895.1 of Amycolatopsis sp. NPDC059021. Lineage (NCBI taxonomy): Bacteria > Bacillati > Actinomycetota > Actinomycetes > Pseudonocardiales > Pseudonocardiaceae > Amycolatopsis > Amycolatopsis sp. NPDC059021. The sequence continues at coordinate 21,069 of NZ_JBHYIQ010000107.1, read as the reverse complement.
CTGCTCGTCCGTGATCGAGTGGTCCTTGTCGGCGTGCCCGAAGTACACCTCGCCGGTGATGGCGCCGACCCGCAGGTGCGGGCTGTCGGGCTGGTCGGTGACGAGGTTGCCGCCGTGGAAGCTCGCGATGGCCTTGACCCGCTCGGGGATCCCCTCGATCACGCGCAGCGCGTTCGTGCCGCCCATGCAGTAGCCGGTGATGACGACCGGCTCGCCGGTGACGCCGTCCTGCGCGGTGAGGAAATCGATGTACTTCTCCGCGTCCGCGACGATCGTTTCGCTGCCGAGCGCCTGGATCAGCGGCATGATCCGGCCGAAGAGCTCGCCCCGCTTGTCCGGATCCGCGAGCGCGCTCATGTCGATCTCCTGCTTTCCGCCGCGATACAGGAGATTCGGGGCGAGCACGGCATATCCGGCAGCCGCGATCCGCTCCGCCATCTCCTCGATCCTCGGCCGCAGCCCGAACGCGTCCGGGAACAGCAGTACCCCGGGATGCGGCCCGCCGTCCGGTACGACCAGGTATGCGTCGGCTGTCCCGTCCGGTGCCGGGACGTCCACCATCGTTTTGCGCATTTCGCCTGTACTCCCCATTGTTCGTCGGCAGTCTTCGAAGATCAGCCTAGCCCTGATCGGCTTGCCGGCGAGCGGGTGAGCCCCGACGCCGCGCTGAAGCACTCCGCGGCGCGATTGATCCACAATGGACACTAGCCGCGGCTCACTCGTCTCGGGGCGGGCGGGACAACCGGCCGATGTCCACGGTGCCGGCCATGGCACGCAGGCCGGCGTCGTTCGGGTGGACGTGGTCGCCGCTGTCGTAGGCGGGGAGAAGCCGGTGCGGATCGGCGGGGTCGCGCAGGGCGGCGTCGAAGTCGATCACCCCGTCGAACGCGCCGGAGCCGCGGATCCAGGTGTTGACCTGCTCCCGGATCCGTTCGTTGGCGGGGTCGAGTTTGCCGTTCGGGGTGATGGTGCCGCCGAAGATCGCGATCCGCCGCGCGTGCGCCTCGCGGATCAGGGTGTGGAGACCGGCGATGAGCTGCTCCGCGGTCAGCGGGCTGCCGGGGTGCACGCCGTGCCCGCCACCGCCGAGGTCGTTCGTGCCTTCGAGGACGATCACGCTGCGGACGCCGGGCTGCGCGAGCGCGTCACGGTCGAAGCGGGCGAGCGCGTTGACGCCGAGGTTGATCCGGCCGCCACTGGCGAAACCGGCGTCGGTGAGGACGCGGTTGCCGCCGATGCCCTCGTTGACCACCGACAGCCGTTCGCGCGGGGGCCCGGCCGCGAGGCGGCGGGCGAGGACGTCCGGCCAGCGCCGGTTGGCGTCCTTGGTGGTCGCGCCGCCTTCGGTGATGGAATCGCCGAACGCGACGACCGTGCCGGTGGCCGTGGTGGCGGAGACGTCGAGGCCCGCCAGGAAGAACGCCGACGTCGTGGTGTCCGGATAGGCGGTGGCCGCGTCCTCGGCGGCGTGATTCCCGGCGGTGGACAGGTAACTGGTCTGATTCGCCCAGCCGTGCCAGGTCGTGGGGCCGGTGGGGGTGGGAAGGTAGAGGCTGACCACGACGTCGGTGCCGGCCGCGACGCGGAGCGCGACGGGATCGCTGGTGGCCTGCGCGCCCGGTGGGATGGTGAGGTCCGGTTTGCCGTCGAAGGACACCGCGCGCCGGGTTCCCGGCACCGTGGCGGCGCCGTTCGCGCGCAGCGCGACCACGGCCGACCCGATGTCGAGCGGTGTCGTACCGTACACATTGGACAGTCTGATGCGGACAGTGCCGCCGCCCGCGCTGGTGTGGACCACCAGGCGCAGCGTCCGGTCGGCGAAGCCGGTGGCCGAGATCCCGGTGCTGCCCGGCGGTCCCATGGCGGCGGCCCAGCCGCCGACCCAGGTGCCGCGGCCGTGCGCGGCGGCCACGTCCTCGTCCGCCGCGCCGGGCGGGCCGGTCAGGAACGCGGCGATCAGGCCGAGCAGGGCCACGGTCGCGGCCGGGCCGCGCAGTCGACGGATCCCGCGCATAGTGTCTCCTGAATCCCGGAGATACATCGGATGTCTAACCGAGAAGGCTACGAATCGATAAGAAAAGCGTCAAGCGTCCAGGGGAGTGATCGGAGTAGACATCCGATGAGTGTGCGTGGCGGTCAGAGACATCCGGGCGTTGCCGGCGTCCCGTTCGACGGGAAACGGGAAACCCGTGGCCGGTGGCGCCCTGGCCCGGCACAGTCGAATCATGCCCGGGAAAACCGGGCCCACAGCGAGAAAACCAGGTCCGGAGGAGTGGTCATGCGCATAGTGCTAACCCCGAAGGCGATGTTCCGCATCGTGCTGTGGTCCGTGGTGATCGCGTGTCTCCTCGGCGCGGGGCTCGGTGCCGGCTCCCGGCCGGAACCCGCTCCGGTGCCGGGGCACGCCGCCGTGGCGGCCTTCGGCCGGCCGGCGTCCGGGTAGCCCGGTTTCGAGCGCGGTGAACCCGGTGACCTGGCGGGGAAGATCGACGTCGCCGCTGCGGCCCGCCGCGACCACCGTGCTGGTGAGCGTGCTCGCGAAGACGCGGACCGCCTCGCGCGGGCTCGCCTCGCCGGTGCTCAGGTACGCCCGGTGGGTGCCGATCCGGCCGATAGTGGCCCGGTCGGCGTCCCCGATGCCGAACGCGACGATCCTCGGCCGGGCGGGCCAGGCCCGGTCGGCGAGCCGGGCGTGGGCGGCGGGCCAGAGACCCGGGTCGGTCGGCTGGCCGTCGGAGAGGAAGAACACCACGGGCCGGTAGACCACGCAGGATTCGGCCTGCAGCACCTCGACGTCGCGCTGGATCGTCTCGCGCAGCAAGGAGAACACGACGCCGAAGTTCGTTTCCGTCCCGGAGCCCGGCCCGCGCCACGCGGGTTCCCCGTCCGGCGCGGAAAGCGGCGTCACGATCCGGGCCGTTTCGGAAAACCCGATCACGCAAAGGCGTGCGGTGCCCGCGACCAGCGGATCGGCGAGCAACGCGCCGTGCAGCGCGCGCAGGCCGGTGCCGACGTCCGCCAGATGATCGGCCATCGAAGAGGACTCGTCACAGACCACGTAGCAGGGCAGGATCCGATCCGGCATCCGATTCTCCTTGTCGTGGGGTGCCGGCAGTCTCACACCGGCGCGTGGACCCGGCATGGACCGGACCTTGACGGGCCGCTGGACGAGGGGTGGACCGAAGATGGACCGGGCCGAGGGGTATCCGGCGTCCGGCAGGCCGATGGGCTTGACTGGATCCCTGCTTACGACGTCGTGGGGAGGCGTTATGGAGGTACTCCTGCTCGGCCCGTTCGAGCTCCGGCGCGACGGTGAGCCGGTCGACCTCGGTGATCCCCAGCAGCGGTACATCCTCGCCGTCCTCGTACTGCACGCGAACCGCGCGGTGTCCACCGAACGGCTCATCGAGATCGTGTGGGCCGGGCAGGCCCGGCCGAAGACCAATCTCGTGCCCGGGTACATCGCCAAGCTGCGCAAGGTGTTGCGGGACGGCGGCGAGCAGGACGGCGGAATGGTCATCGACCGGACGCCGACGGGGTACGTGCTGCGGATCGACCCGCGGTGCGTCGACGCCGTGCGGTTCGGCGAACTCTGGCAGGAGGCCGACGGCTGCGGCGATCCCGCCCGGCGGCGCGCGCTGCTGACCGAGGCGGTCGGCCTGTGGCGCGGCCGGTATCTGGAGGATCTGGACCCCGAGCGTGTCGGCGCCGCGGAGCTGATGTCCCCGGAGGAGGCCTTCCTCGACGCGCTGGGTGATCTGGCCGAACTGGAGCTCGCGCGGGGAAGGCACCGCTGGGTCCGGGACCGGCTGCGGCCGGTGGTGCGCATGAACCGCACGCGGCATCGGCTGGCGGGGCTGCTGATGCGCGCGCTGGTGGCCAACGGCGACCGGGTCCCGGCGATGGAGGTCTATCACGAGACCAGGGCGGCGCTGGACGAGTTCGGCATGGAGGTCCCGGTCGAACTGCGGCGGCTGGCCCGGTTCGCCCAGTTCGCCGAACCGCCCGTCGCGCTGCCCGCGAGCTCGCACCGGTTCGGTGGCCGCGCGGACGAACTGGCGGTGATCGAGTCGCGGGTACTGGCCGCGACGGCGGAACACCGCCCGGCCGCGGTCTGGATCAGCGGGATGCCGGGGGTCGGCAAGACGGCGCTGGCCGTCCAAGCCGCGCATCAGCTGCGCGAAAGGTTCCCGGATGGCCGGATTCTGGTGCAGCTGAACGGTTTCACCCCGCACATCGCGCCGACGCCGCTGGCGGAAGCGCTCGGCACACTGCTCGAGGGACTCGGCGTGCCCCCGGAACAGCATCCGCCGACGGTGCGCAGGCGGATCGCGTTGTACCAGTCCGCGCTCGCCGGTACCCGGAGCCTGGTGATCCTGGACAACGCGTCGTCGGAGGAGCAGGTCCGGGACCTGCTGCCCGCCTCGCCCGGCTGCACCGCGCTGATCACCAGCCGTCAGGTCGGCGGCGTGGACGTCGCCGACGAAGTCCGGTTGCGCCCGTTGCGGCCGGACGCCGCCGCGGCGTTGTTCCGCGATCTGGTCGGCGCGGAGCGGGTGCGCGGGCGGCACGCGGCGGTCGACGAGATCGTCGCCCGGTGCGGGTGTGTGCCGCTGTCGATCAGGATGGCGGCCGCGCAGCTGCGGTTGCACCGGTCCTGGCCGGTCGAGCACCTGGCGCGGCTGCTGGCGGGGTCGAGTCCGTGGCGGGCCGGTGACGGGGCGGGTGCCGCGTGTGCCGTTTCCTACGCTCAGCTGCCGGAACCGCAGCAACTGCTCTTCCGGCTGATCGGGCAGCTGCCCGGCATCGATCTCGGGGTGTCCGCCGCGGCCGCGCTGGTGGGCCGGACGGTGCCCGAGGCCCGTGCCCTGCTCGACGGGCTGCACGGCGCGAGCCTGCTCGAAGAGGCCGAGCCCGAGCGCTACCTGATGCTCGACCCGCTCAAGGAGTACGCCGCCGGCGTGCCGGACCCCGGGCCGCCCGGCGCGCGGGACGAGGCGCTGGACCGGCTCCTGGACTTCTACCTCGTGAGCGTGGCCAACGCGGTCCGCGTCGCCTATCCCTTCGACCGCGACCGTCAGCCCGCGGTGAGCCGGGAGAGCCCGGTCGCGCTGACCTTCGCGGACGCGGCCGCGGCCAGGGCCTGGCTCGCCGCCGAACGGACGAACCTGCTGGAGGCGATCAGATACGCGGCCGGTCACGACCGCACGGAGCACACCTGGCAGCCCGCCGTCCTGCTCTGGCGGTGGTACTTCGCGGGCAGTCACGTGAACGAGTGGTCGGAAACCCTTGAGCTGGCCCGGAAAGCGCTCGAGAAGACCGGCGAGGACCGGCGTGGCCTGGCGTACGTGCTGCTGCGGTTGTCCGGCGCGCAACGGCAGGCCGGAAAACCGGCGCGGGCGCACGAACTCGCCGAGCAGGCGCTCGCACTGTGGACCGGGCTCGGGGACGACCAAGGCCAGGCGGGCGCGTTGTGCGCGATCGCGGTGGTGACCATGGACCGCGGGGACGATCGTGCGGCCATCGCGCATTTCGAGGCGGCGCTGGAAAAGTACGAAGCGAGCGGGGACGCGAGGGGGCAGGCGCACGCGCTGAGCAATCTCGGGCAGCTCAACGAGCTGTCCGGCGATCTCGAACTCGCCGAACGGCGGCATCTCGCGGCCGCGGCACTCCTGCGGCGACTCGGGCACACCCAGGGACTGGCACACACGCTCGACAACCTCGGCGTGTCGCGGCAGCGGCTGGGCAGACCGGACGAGGCGATGCTCGACCACCGCGAGGCCCGCGAACTCGCCGTGGCGGTGGGAGATCGTTCCTGCGAGGCGTACGCGCTCAACAACATCGGCACGGTACACCGGCTCACCGGGAATCTCGACGAGGCGCTCGAATACCACGAACTGGCCAGGCGGGTGGCCGACGAGGTCCGCGAACCCGGCCTGCGGACCCAGCTGTACCTGGACCGCGCGTCGACCTACCTGGCACGCGGAGAGCGGGACGAAGCGCGAAAGGCGTATTTCGCTGCGCTCGATCTGGCGCGCGGGACGGGGGACCGGGGCAGGCAGGCACACGCGCACCACGGCGCGGCACGGGCGTTGCACGAAGCGGGGGAACACCGCGATGCCCTGGCGCACTGGCAATCCGCGCTGACCGGGTTCGCCGGGCTGGGGTGGAGCGAAGCCGGGCAGGTCCGGGAGGAGTGTGCGGGGCTCACCTGTACCTGTGCGGATGCCTGCTGAGCCGAACGTCCTTTGTGGATGATGGGCGCGTCAGCCGCCGGAGCCCGGCCTGACGCGTAAGGCGGTGCCCAGCGCGAACCGCAGCTCACGGGCCGCGGGATGACCGGGCCACCGGGCCAGCACCCTGGCCAGCTCGCGGAGATCGACGCGGACGGTCGCGGAGTCCACCTGCGCCGCGTCCGCCAGCACGGCCGGTGCCAGCTCGCAGGCGTGGTCGATTTCGCCGTTGCCCGCGTGGGCGAGCACCCGCCGGGCGCCGAACCGGGCGCGGGCCCGCCGGGCACTCGCGGTGATCCCGGGGAACTGCCGGTCCAGTGCTGCGGCCGCCTCCGCCGGGCGGCCGAGGTCGTAGAGCGACCAGCCGTCGGCGAGCGCCACCTCGTCACTGACGCTGGACGAGCCCAGCACCGGGACGGCCGGATCCGCTTCCGCCAGCAGGGCCGCCGCGCGGTCGAGCGCCCGCCGGTAGGCGGCGCGATCCCCGACCAGCGCGTGGCCCTGCGCCTCGCATCGCGCCGCGAGGCCGAGGATCCGCGCGCCCGCCGCCCGGTCGGCCTGTGCCAGGGTCGCCAGCTCGATCGTCGTCAGGGGATCCTGGCGGTACATGGCGATCTCGGCCCGCCGGATCAGCGCGTAACTGGCGAAGTGCTCGTCCCCGCCCGCTTCGGCGAACGCGACCGACCGGTGCGTCCACCACAGCGCGGCGCGTTCGTCCCCGGCTTCCTGGCTCATCCAGCCCGCGTACTCGGCGGCCCGCGACGCCAGCAGCAGCAATTGCCGGCGCACGGATTCGGGATGGCCCGCCGCGGCCAGCGCGCGCAGGGTGTCGACGTGCGCGATGACCGGCGCGAGCACCGTAGCCGGGCTGCTCGTCGTGCCGAGCAGGCGGTACTGGCCGAACATCGTGCGCAGACCGGCCAGCGTCGGCTCGTCGACGACCGCTCGCGCCCCGCCGGTCAGCGCGAATCCCGCCGCCGCGCCGACGCCGGTCAGTACCTCGCGGCGGGGGAGCCGGTGGAACCGCCGCTCGCCGTCGTCGCCCGCCACCATGACCCACACTTCGTCGTCCGCGACGTCTTCATCCTGATCGCCGTCCGGCCGCTCGCCGGCGGTGACCATGGCGGAAAGGAATCCCGCGGTGCCGAAGAGGCTGTCACATCTTTTGGCGATATCGGCTGTGGGTGGTTTCAGGTCGTTCTCGATCTTGCTCAGATAACTCTTGCTGTAATTGATCTTCGCGGCGAGCTGAGCCAGCGAAAGACCGGATTCATCACGGATTCTCCGCAGATTCGCACCGAATGATCCGCCCAAGTCCGCCTCCCCGCGCCCACGCCTGGTGTGAGTACAGCATCCGGTGGTGCGGAACGCAACGAACCGAGGGACGCCCTGGTCGTTCCGTGGGGGCCTCCTTGAAGGACCCAGGGTCCTTCGAGGAGGCCCCCACGGACCTGCCCGGACGCGCGCCGCGCGGGGCCGCCGAGTGTCCATTGTGGATTGTCGACCCCCTAGTCGCGCTCAACGCACCCAGGGCGGTCCCTCGGCCCCCGCGCCGCCGTCAGTCGATCCAGGGATGGCCTTCCGGCGTCGCCGACGGCGGCACCGTGCTGGCCGGGCCCGTGTCGGCGACGGTGTACGTCACCGGCACGGTGGCGAGGACGGAGCCGCCTAGCACGGCGAGCAACGCCGTGGCCGTGAGGATTCTGGCCGTGCGAAGGAAAACCGCCTTGGTCATGTGCACTCCTCGGAAGAGCCGGATTGCCCGGTGCGTCACCGGTGATCCGAGGATTCAATGCCGGGCGTGCCACGACAATGTGGTGACTGTGCACTTTGGTCCCGGGAAACGGGAAACAGTGCTCAGCCGAGGCCGAGCGCGCGTGCCATGAGCAGCGCGTACGAACTGCCGGCGTGCGGCATGCGGCCGCCCACGACGAGGGCCAGCGCCTGGTCGAAGGGCAGCGAGTGGACTTCGAGGTCGGCTTCGCCGGGTTCGAGACTCGCGGTGCCGTACCGCAAACCGGTGGCGAAGAAGGCGTGATCGCGGTGATTGGTGAACGAATCGGCGCAGTTGATGGTGCCCAGGTGCCGCCACTCCCGTGCCGAGATGCCGGTCTCCTCGCGCAGTTCCCGGCGGGCCGCCACCTCGGGCAGCGGGTCCGCGGGTTCGATCCGGCCCGCGGGCAACCGCCACTGGGTGCCTTCGTGGGTGTAGATCCATTGCCGCGTCACCGCGACCGAACCCCGCTCGTCCAGTGCCACCACGGTGACCGAGCCGGAGGAGACGACGTGGTCGTACAGCGCGGTGGAACCGTCCGGCCGGACGGCGGTGTCCCGCCGCGCGTCGAACCACGGCGAGCGGAACATGCTGGTCGTCGTGAGGCGGGACCAGAAGCCCGGCCTGGAGCCTGTCGCGTCGTGGATCACGATTCGAGTGAACCACAGCGGCGGCGTGTCCAGGATCGGCCGTCCGTGCCTTTCACGGAGCCGGGCCCGTCGGCTTGCCCGTCCACAGTGGACGCGAGCGGCGGCTTCGGGGCGTCATCCATTTCCGGTCCATGATCGTTCCATCGCCGTGGTCCACGCTGGACGCCGGATGGCACGAAACGGTGGTGGAGAATGCGCTGCGCGCGCCGGTGGAATGAGGAGTTGTAACGTGGACGAGCGGTCGCGCGACGCTAGTGGCGTCCAGCTCCCGAAATCCTCCCGAGGAGAGCGTATGGCCGGGTCCGCGGCGCAGGCCGGGCACTATGATTTCTGCTTGTCCTTCGCCTCGGAACAGCGGTCCTATGTCGAAGAGGTCGCCCGGCTGCTCGGTGACGCGGGGCTGCGCGTCTTCTACGACTCGCACGAGACGGCCGAGCTGTGGGGCGTCGATCTCTACACCCATCTCGACGAGATCTACAACCGGGGATCCCGGTATTGTGTCCTTTTCGCGTCCGAGGCGTATGCGCGGAAAATGTGGACCGGGCACGAGCGGAGCTCGGCGCAGGACCGGGCGTTGCGGAGCCGCGCCGCATACGTCCTGCCGGTGCGATTCGACGACACGGAGATCCCGGGACTCCGCGGGACCATCGGTTACGTGGACGCGCGGACGACTTCGCCCGCCGCGCTGGTCCGGCTGCTTATCGCGAAACTGAAGTCAGGATCGCCCGCGGCTACGATTCCCGCGTCCATTCTGGTGCTGGCGGCCGATATTCGTACCGATCTCGGGGGAATAGCGCGCGAGGCGGTGGCACGCTGCCGGGCGGTGGTGCCGCCGGGGCTGATCGCCGAGTCGGCCGCCCGCACGGTCGTGGTCGTGCCGGAGTCGGTGCTCCCGGTCGTGGACGTGCTCGCGGCGCTGGTGCCCGAGCTCGAACAGCTGGCGAGGGCGCGGCAGCACCTGCGGCTCAGGATCTCGGTACACCGCGGCGAAGTGCCGGTCGAGCACCTCGACGGATGCGTGGACGTGACCGCGGCGGTCGAGGCAGCGCTTTCCGCGGCCGTGTCCGAAGTGTTCGATCGCGCGCCGAAGGCCCGGTGCGCGATCGTGGTCACCCAGCGCGTGTACGACACCGTGGTCCGGCCGGGGCGGGGCGGGAGCAACCCGAGCCTGTACCAGCTGGTCACCGCGGCCGACGGCACCGGCCTGCACGTCCGCGTCCCCGGCTATCCCCGGTTGCCGGGCCGCACGCCGCCCGGCGCCCCGCCGCCGATGCCGTCGATCGGCGTGGTGGGCAAGCTGAACCACTTCGCCGGGGACACCCACGCCGAGCAGATCGGCGACCGCTACTACCACGGGACCGGCGATGACCGACACTGACCAGCCCGAGCCGGACGAGGACACGAGCACCGACCCTGTACCCGAACCGGATCCCGAGCCCGCGCCGCCGGAATCCGAGCCCGCGCAGCCGGAATCGGCTACGGAAGAGAAGGAAGCCGGGGCGAAGGAAGCCGGGGACAAGCCGGAGAAGGACGAAGAGGGCGGTATCCGGCAGGCGCAGGAACAGGCGGTCGACCCGGAGAACGCGCGGGAATGGGCGCAGTTCGCCTCCCAGATGGACACGGCGATGAAGGCCATGCTCGGCCTCGGCGCCGGTGGGTTCGTCGGGACGGGCGGAACCGCGAACTTCTTCCTCGGGGACACCTCGGTCGGTCAGGTCGGCGACCGGTATCCGGGCGGGCACGGGCGTTCCGTCGACATGCGGGTGCGCAGCGGGGTGGTCGCGGCCGAAGTGCTCGAACAGATCGAACAGTCCTATGTGGAGCCCGCGGGCTACCGGGAACTGAAGTACCTCCTCGAACAGCGGCAGCTGGTGTTCATCCAGGCACGCAGCGGCACCGGTCGCACCATGACCGCGCTGCACCTGCTGGCGGGGGTGTGCGCCGAAGGCGTGCACAAGCTCGATCCCGACGTCGAGCTGAAAACCCTCTCCGCCAAGACGTTCAAACCGGCACACGGTTATCTGCTGGAATCGCTGGATCCCGCGCAGGCCGCGGAGTTCAGGGCGTTCCACGCGGAGCGGCTCGGCCAGCTCATGCGGGACAACGGCAGCATGATGGTGGTCATCGTCGACGAGTCCGTCCGGTTGCCCCTGCACGAGATCGGGGATCTCGTCGTGACGGACTTCGGCAGGGTCAAGCCGGAGCTGCTGCTGCGTCGGCATGTCGAATGGGGACTGAGCGACGCGGGCGATTCCGCCGGGCCGGACGTCCTGTCCCGGCCCGAGGTCAAGGAGATCGTCGCGCAGCTGACCGAGGAGGTCCCGCCGAGGGAACTCGCCAAGCTCGGTGAGCTGCTGGTGGAGGTCGCCAACGAACGGCTCAGCCTCGACGTCGTTCGTGAACGCTATTCCCGGGCGAGCGAAGCCGGGATCGCGGAATGGTTCGACGCGCAGCAGGACTGCGAGCAGCGGGCGTTCGTCATCGCGCTCGCGGTGTTCAACGACGAGCCGGTGCAGCTGGTGTCGACCGCCGCGACGTTGCTGGCCGACCGGTTCCGGGAACTCGAAATCCCGGACCCCGCCGATCGCACCCGCGATGTGTTCGCCGTCCAGCTCTCCTGGCGAGTGGAGCAGGCGCGCGCCGAGCTGGTGTCCGAAATGGAGGACACCGGCTTCGGCCGGGTCCGGGTCCGGAAGGCGCGGTTCCGCGACGACCGCTTTCCCCGGCTCGTGCTGGAACAGGTCCGCGCGCAGTACACCGAGGCACTGGACGTCGTGACCGACTGGCTGCTCGCCCTCGGCGGAATCGACGTGCCGCAGGTCCGCATCCGTGCCGGGGTGGCGGCCGGAATGCTGGCCCAGTACGACTTCGTCAGCGTCTACAACAGGATCATCCTGCACTGGGCCTACTCCGGCGACAAGTACGAACGCCGCGCCGTGGTCGCCGCGCTGCAGGTGCTCGGCAGCCTGCCCGGCTTCGACCGGGTGGTCGCGAAACTGCTGCGCGAATGGGTGCAGCGGCGCAAGGATCCCCGGCTCCGGGCGACCGCGGCCCGTGCGCTGGGCAGTACCACCTCGATGAGTCCCGCCACCGCGCTGAGCCTGCTGCGGACCGCCTCCCGGGAGGCGCTGCGGGACACCTCCTGGCTCGCCACCTCGAACACCATGTACTGCGTGGGGGAGAGCGTGAGCGATCTGTTCGTCCGCGCGGAACCCGGCCAGGTGCTGCGGGCGCTGGAGCGCTGGTCCCGCGACAAGGAATATCCCGAGCGCCGGGAGACCGCGCTGCTCGCCCTGCTGATGACCTCACGCTATGTCGAGGTGACGGTGGACACCAGCGCGGAACCGTGGCCCGTGCTGCTCTGGCTGGCCGAGCACGACGAGGAGCACCGCGAGCTGATCGTCGTGCTGTTCTCCAGAATGCTGCTCACCGCCGACTTCATGCAGCGCGGTTACCGGGAGATGTCCACCTGGGTGCGCAGAGCCCGGCGCGAGCCGACGATCGTCGCGCCGCTCGCCCGGCTGCTGCGCGAGATCGGCGAGCATTCCGGCGAGCTCGACAGTATTCATTTCTACCTCCGGAAATGGGCAGGCGACCGCGAAGGACCCGCCGCGGCTTCGCGCGCCGTGCTCGAGCGGTTCGAAGAGAAAGAGGGACAGCCGTGACCACTGATTCACCCGGCGAGGCGCCTTCGGCCGGGGCGCCGGGGCAGATCGTGCAGGCGCTGGAGGTGAGCCGTGCCGCGCTGCGCAGGAACAATCCGGCGACGTCGGGGCACACCGCCGTCGTCTACGTGACGAAGGGCGGGGAATACCGGCTCGGTGCGGGCAGGCTCACCATGGGCGAGCTGGTGCTGGCCACTCCGAAGGAAATGTATCTCGTCGACCGGACTCCGCACCAGGAAACGTATTCCCTGCAGTTGCCCGCGCAGGAGGAGGCGTTCTGCTTCGCCGCGAGCGTGCGCGTCACCTGGCGGATCAGCGACCCCGTCGCCGCGGTGAAGGCAGGGCGGATGGAGCCGCGCGAGACGATCGGCCGCTTCCTGGAGGAGCGGCTGCGCGAGGTGACGCGGCAGTTCGGGGTGGAGCAGAGCGCGGACGCCGAACGCCGGATCGCGCACCAGTACGGGGATCGGATCGTGCCGGTCTCCGAAGCGGTGGAGGTGACGCGCTGTACCGCGGTGCTCGACCTCGACGACCTCACCCGCGAGCACATCGCGGGCCGCACGAAGTTCAAACGGGACTCCGAAACCGAGCTGAGCACGCAGCAGCTGCGGATGATGCGGGCCGAGCACGCCAGGGAACTGCAGGAGCTCAAGGAAAAGCACGAGCTGGCCATGAAGCAGGAACGCATGAAGGTCTACGCCGACGCCCTGCGCGGTGACGACGTCAACGTGCTCGCGCTGCGGCTGGCGGGACACAACGAGGACGTCAAGGACGTGATCAACCTGCTCATGGAGCAGAAGCGCCTCGGCCTGTCGAACGCCAACGCGGTGCTGAACTCCTTGCTGGAGCACAAGCTGGTCAACCGCAAGGACGTGGCGGACCTGATGGCCGACGCCAGCGACACGTTGCTCGGCCTGCCGCAGAAACGGCACGACGCGCCGCCGCAGGATCCGCCGCCGGTGGAGGCGAAGTCGGAGCGGGTCGAGCTGGGGGACGACGAAGACGAGGACGATGTCGGCGAGCGGTGAGGTGCTCAGCCCGGTGGCCGCCGTCCCGGTGCTCGGCGACGTGGTCGGCTTTCTCGACGGCGCGGCCGGCCAGGTGGGTCTGCCGTTCGCGCTCCGCGCGTTCCTGGAACTGGTCGTCGCCGGGGTGTTCGCCTATCTGCTGCTGCGCCTGGTGACCGCGCGCCTGCTGCCCTGGGCGGGGCAGGCGCTGGTGCTGCCGGCGACCATGCTCACCCGGGGCGCGCTGGTCCTGCTTCTGCTGCCGGATCTGGGGATCAGCAGCCTGGTGCGCCGGTTCGGGCGGACCCCGCCGGAGTTCGTCTACGGCTACGGCGCGGCGGTGGTGGCCGTCGTCGAAGCGGTGGAGGACGTGGTGCGGCGGGCGCTGCCGAAGCTCGCCATCACCCGGGCGATCCGGCCGTGGCTGCTCATCGTCCTGCTGGTGGCCGGATTCCTGTTGTGGAACAACCAGAACTGCGTGCCGGGCAAGGCGCCGCAGTGCGCCAGCCCGGTCCAGATCTGGGTCGCCTCCTTCGGCACTCCACAGTAGACGTCCACAGTGGACATACAAGGCGGCCGTGCCGTGGGGGGGGGCGCGCCCCCCCCCGCGCCCCCCGCCCCGCCCCCGAGCCCCGGGGTGACAGCAGCGCGCAACCCGCGAGAGTGGTGGAGATGGGTAACCACCCCCA
>NZ_JBHYIQ010000107.1:0-7041 GCF_042739895.1 Amycolatopsis sp. NPDC059021 | reverse complement strand
GCGCGCCGCGGCGGCGCGCCCCCCCCCGCCCGGCCCCGCGCCCCCCCCCCACGACGGGATCAGCGGGGGATCAGACGAGGTCGAACCGGTCGAGGTTCATGACCTTGTCCCACGCGGCGACGAAGTCCTGCACGAACTTCTCCTTCGCGTCGTCGCTCGCGTAGACCTCGGCGAGCGCGCGCAGCTCGGAGTTCGAGCCGAAGACGAGGTCGGCACGGGTGCCGGTCCACTTGACCTCGCCGGTCGCGGCGTCGCGGCCCTCGAAGGTCTCCGGGTCGGACTCCCGCGTCGTCGCCGACCACTTCGTGCCCATGTCGAGCAGGTTCACGAAGAAGTCGTTGGTCAGCGACCCCGGCCGCTGGGTGAGCACGCCCAGCGGGGACTGCTGGTAGTTCGCGCCGAGCACACGCAGCCCGCCCACCAGGACGGTCATCTCCGGCGCGCTCAGGTTCAGCAGGTTCGCGCGGTCGACGAGGAGGTACTCCGACGGCAGCCGGTTGCCCTTGCCGCGGTAGTTGCGGAACCCGTCGGCGGCGGGCTCGAGCGGGGCGAAGGACTCCGCGTCGGTCTGCTCCTGCGAGGCGTCGGTACGGCCCGGGGTGAACGGGACCGTGATCGCGACGCCGCCGTCCTTGGCGGCCTTCTCGACCGCGGCGGCACCGGCGAGCACGATGAGGTCGGCCAGCGAGATCTTCTTGCCCCCGGTCTGGGCGCTGTTGAAGGACTCCTGGATCCCCTCGAGGGTACGCAGTACCTGCGCCAGCTCGTCGGGCTCGTTGACCGCCCAGCCGCGCTGCGGCTCGAGACGGATGCGCGCGCCGTTCGCGCCGCCGCGCTTGTCACTGCCACGGAACGTCGAGGCCGAGGCCCACGCCGTCGCGACCAGCCGCGAGACCGGCAGGCCCGAGTCCAGGACCTTGGCCTTGAGCTCGGCGACGTCGGCGTCGGAGACCAGCTCGTGGTCCACCGGCGGCACGCGGTCCTGCCAGATCAGCTCCTCCTGCGGGACCAGCGGCCCGAGGTAGCGCTGGATCGGGCCCATGTCGCGGTGGGTCAGCTTGAACCAGGCGCGGGCGAACGCGTCCGCGAACTCGTCCGGGTTCTCGTAGAACCGCCGCGAGATCTGCTCGTAGACCGGGTCGAAGCGCAGCGCCAGGTCGGTGGTGAGCATCGCGGGAGCGCGGTTGAGCTTGCCGTCCTCCGGGGCCGGGACGGTGTTTTTCGCCTTGCCGTCCTTCGGCGTCCACTGGTTGGCGCCCGCCGGGCTCTTGGTCAGCTCCCACTCGTACTCGAACAGGTTGTGGAAGAACCAGTTGCTCCACTGGGTCGGCGTCGGGGTCCAGGTGACCTCGAGACCGCTGGTGATCGCGTCACGGCCCTTGCCGGAGCCGAAGCTGTTCTTCCAGCCGAGCCCCTGCTCCTCGAGCGGGGCGCCCTCGGGCTCCGGGCCGACGTACTTGTCGGCGTCGGCGGCGCCGTGGGTCTTGCCGAACGAGTGCCCGCCCGCGATGAGCGCGACGGTCTCCTCGTCGTTCATCGCCATCCGGCCGAAGGTCTCGCGGATGTCCCGTGCCGCGGCGAGCGGGTCCGGGTTGCCGTTCGGGCCCTCGGGGTTGACGTAGATGAGTCCCATCTGGACCGCGGCGAGCGGGTTCTCCAGGTTCCGGTCACCGCTGTAGCGCTCGTCGCCCAGCCAGGTGCGCTCGGGGCCCCAGTAGACGTCCTCGTCGGGCTCCCAGACGTCGGCGCGGCCACCGGCGAAGCCGAAGGTCTTGAAGCCCATCGTCTCCAGCGCGCGGTTGCCCGCGAAGATCATCAGGTCGGCCCACGAGATCTTGCGGCCGTACTTCCGCTTGACCGGCCAGAGCAGCCGGCGTGCCTTGTCGAGGCTCGCGTTGTCGGGCCAGCTGTTCAGCGGCGCGAACCGCTGCATGCCGGCGCCCGCGCCCCCGCGGCCGTCGTCGATGCGGTAGGTACCGGCGCTGTGCCACGCCATCCGGATGAACAGGGGGCCGTAGTTGCCGAAGTCGGCGGGCCACCAGTCCTGCGAGTCCGTCATCACGGCGTCGACGTCGCGGGCCAGCGCGTCGAGGTCGAGGGTCTTGAACTCGGCGGCGTAGTCGAAGTCCTCGCCCATGGGGTTGGCCACGGCCGGGTGCTTGCGGAGGATCTTCAGGTTGAGCTGGTTCGGCCACCATTCACGGTTGCTCCCGCCCTCGGTCGGGTGCTTGAAGCGCCCGGCGGAGACGGGGCAGCCGCCCGCGCTCTCCTCGTTCATCTCGCCAACAACGGCGTCAGGGCTGTCAGACACGGGAATCCTTCCAGGATCGGGAGCGGGTGCTCAGGAACTGACTGTGGTGGAACAGGCGGGGCACAGGCCCCAGTAGATGACCTCGGCCTCGTCGATCGTGAAGCCGTGGTCGTCGTCGGCGGTCAGGCAGGGCGCGGAGCCCACGGCGCAATCGACGTCCTCGATGGCACCACAAGACCGGCACACGACATGGTGGTGGTTGTCCCCGACTCGCGACTCGTACCGTGCTACCGAGCCCGCCGGCTGGATGCGGCGCACCAGGCCCGCGGTGGTGAGCGCGCGGAGCACGTCGTAGATGGCTTGATGCGAAACGTCGCCGAGGTCCGCGCGCACGGCACCGATGATCGAATCGGTGTCGGCGTGCGGGTGGCCGTACACCGCGGTCAGCACCGCCACGCGAGGACGCGTCACGCGCAGCGCGGCTCCGCGCAGCAGGTGTTCGAAGTCCGAAGTCGTGGGCACGGCGGAAGCGTGGCCCATTTTCTTGAATCAGTCAAGTTCGGCGCGCCGGCGAGTCGATCATGGGTGTCCGCTTCGCCGGGTTTCGGCCGAGTCCACTGTCGACGTCCTCTGTCGACGGTGGCCGCGCGGCCCGGCCGTGGCGTGGCCGGTTGGTCAATTCCGCACGGCGCCGGTGCCCGGCGGAGCACGGAATTGTCACCACTCGACGGGGGTGAGTGGTTGTTTCCGTCGTTTTCCCGCCGGTTCGGCTTTCGTGAATCGCGGACGAACTCGTTGGCGGGTAAGGAAGTCATAGCCGGGTAACGGACAACGCAAGAACGTCGACAGCACTGCGGGAAAACCGCGGATTCGTTCAGGAGTGGCTTTGAATCACGTCGTGCAGATTTTCGTGCTCGGGTTCTTTCTGCTGGGTTTTCTGCTGCAAGGGGAACCGCCGCCCCGGCTGGGGACGCGGCAGCGGTACACCCTCGGTGTCGTCGCGGCCGGGCCGCTCGCCATCCTGATCGGGTCCCAGGCGATGCCGCTGCCGATGGTCTTGCTGCTGGAGTCCGAGCGGGCCCGGCTGGCGGGCAACTGGCCGCACATCCTGGTGCTGGCCGCGTCCCCGGTGGTCGCCTACGGCCTGGTGCGCCTGCTGAGCCCGCCGCGGCTGAAGAAGCGGCACGGGATCATGATCCTCCGTGCCGCCGGCCTGCTCGTGGTGGTCGTCGCGGCCGAGCGGCTGGCACTGGGGGCCGAGGTGCCGGTGCTGTCCGTCGGCGGTCCGATCGGCGTCATCGCGCTGCTGGTGACCGCGTCCTACCTCGCCTGCTTCCGGACCGCGGATCAGGGGTACTGGCCGCTGCCGCTGGTGCGGGACGGGGTCCAGAACGCGGCGATCCTGGCCCTCATCGGCTGGTGGATCGTGGCGGTCGACGGAACCCTGGTGCCGGACCCGCGATCCGCGCCGGGAATGGCGCCGGCGGTGGCACTGACGTTCTGGGCGGTGGTGGCGGTCGATCTCACCGAACTGGCCGTCGGCGGCTGGCGACTGCAGCGGTGGCTGCGGCACGGGCCGCCCGAACGGCCGGGCCCGCCGGGTGTGCCGAACTGGCCGCCCGCCCCCGGCGAGGTCTGGAGCGTCCTGCTCACCCACGACACCGGCAACTACAAGGACCGTCCCGTCCTGGTGCTGGAACGCACCCCGACCCACGCGAACGTGCTTATCATGACCAGCAGGGACAAATCCGGCTCGCGCTTCCACCAGGCGCTCGACCTGGCCGACTGGCGAGGCGTCCTCGACAAGGCGGGCTACCTGTCGCTGGAAAAGACCCCGGTGCCGTTCGCCGACTTCCGGCTCTATCGCGGGGACTGCACCGACCGCTTCTGGCATCGCCTGCTCGCCGACTCCCGGATACGGGACCGTCGGAACAGCGACAGCCCGGCACCGGGTTTCGCCTTCCGGCACCGGTTCGCGTCCGCCCGCAACAAACATGTCGGGGTCAACGAAGGCGCGCAGCAACCGGGCAGGCGGCGTCAGGGCACGCGCGCGGGTCGCCGGTGAGGCCTCACGACGGCCCGTGTTTCGTCCGGCGCACTGCCCGCGAAACAAGCCAAGCGAGGTAGATCGCCGTCACGGCGAAGCCGATGGCGTACGGCGGGAACACGGCCGCGTCGAACCGGAACAGGCGATGGATCACCACGCCCAGCACGAGCGTGCCGGTGACCAGGATGAGCAGCCCGCCGAACACCCACCCGGCGATCCTTCCCGGTGGCCAGCCGGGCTCGGCGGAACGTGCTCGCTCGGAGGGGTGATTCATGCGGCGCAGCCTAGGCACCGGGGCCGGGACCGGTCCCTGGCGTGGCGCGTTCCCGCTCCGCGCGGGGTCACTCGCGGGCGATCGTCTCGCCGAGTACCCGTGCCACGTCGGGGAAGGCGCCGGGATGCGGGCCGGCGTAGCTGAGCCGGAGGAAGTTCCCGGCCGGCTCCGCCGGGAACCACTCGTCTCCCGCGCCGACGACGACCCCGGCCGACCGGCACTCCCGGACGATCCGGCCCAGGTCCACCGTGTCCGGCAGCCGGGCCCACAGGTTCAGCCCGCCCCGCGGTATCGCCTCCAGCCGCGCGTCGGGCGCGTGCTCGCGGAGGCTCGCGACGAGCAGGTCCCGGCGGGTCTTGAGCTGCTGGCGGAGACGGCGCAGGTGGGTGCGCCAGGCGGGTTGCGTGACGACGTCGAGCGCGACCGCCTGCAGCACACCGCTGACGTACATCGATTCCGCCTGGCTGTCGGCGAGGATCCGGTTGCGTGCCGGGCCGCGCGCGATCAGCCCGGCGACCCGGACCGCGAGGGAGACGCTCTTGCTCAGCGAGCGGATGTAGACCACGTGCCCGCCGTCGTCCCTGGCGGCGACCGGATGCGGGTCGGCGGTCATCCCGAAGTCGTGCGCCGAGTCGTCCTCGATCAGGAACGCGCCGTGCCGCCGGACGGTGTCCATGACCTGCTCGGCCAGCTCCGGTGTCCACTGTGCACCGGTCGGGCTGGCGAAGTTCGGCTGGGCGTAGAACGCGCGTGCGCCGGTCTGCTCGAACGCGCGGGCCAGCGCGCCGGGATCGGGACCGTCGGGACCGCTCGGCACCGGGACGACCTCCACTCCGGTCTGGGCGGCGGCGAGGATCGCGCCCCAGTAGGTCGGGGACTCCACGAGCAGCGGCCGCCCGGTGCCGACCAGCGCGCGGAACGCGGTCAGCAGCCCGCTCTGGCTCCCGGGGATGATCACGACGTCGCTGGGTGCCGCCGGGGTGAAGCCGGACGGGGTCACCGAGGCGAGTTCCGCGGCGAACCACGACTGCAGTTCCGGGAGCCCGGCGGTGGGCGGCCGGGCGACCAGCGCGTCGGTGCGGGCCACCCGGGTGAAGGCCGCGCGGACGAGCCGCTCCGGCACCAGTTCCCGGTCGGGGTAGCCCGAGTGCAGGGCGATCACGTCGTTCGGGACGGGCTGCAGGGCCGCGGGCAGGTGCGGGAGCCGGTGGTTCGGCGAGCCGAGGGCCGCGGTCTGCCAGCCGTAGTCGTTCGGGCGGGCGACCCGGACCGCGCGGACGAACGTGCCCACACCCGGCCTGCTCTCGACGATCCCTTGCGCGGCAAGGCCGCGGAGCGCCTTCTGCACGGTGACCGGGCTCGCGCCGTGCTGCGCGACCAGGGACCGCGTCGACGGCAGCTGCGCGCCCGGCGGGGCCGTGGCGATCCACTGCCGCAGCGCCGCGGCGATCTTCGTCGAGCTGCTATCGTCGGACATGACAGCGAATAGTAGCGCTACTCTCCAGCGGCACCCAGTGCTATCCCCGTCCCGCGCCGGTCTGTGGTGGGGCCTGCTCGGGGTCGCGGCGTTCTCCTTCACTGTCCCGTTCACCCGTGTCGCCGTTCAGGGCGGCGGGATGTCGCCGCTGTTCGTCGGCTCGGCCCGCGCCGTCGTGGCGGCACTGCTGGCGGCCACGGCCCTGGCGATCACGAAGCAGCGCCTGCCCCGCGGTGTCCAATGGGGACGGTTGGCGATCGTCGCCGGTGGGGTGGTCGTGGGCTTTCCGGTGCTGACCTCCTTCGCGCTGACCACCGCGCCCGCCAGCCACGGCGCCGTCGTGGTCGCCATCCTGCCCGCCGCGACCGCGATGACGGCCGTGCTCCGCGGGCACGAACGGCCCCCGAAGTCGTTCTGGGTCATGGCGATCGCGGGCGCGGCCGTCGCCGTCGGGTTCGCCGCGTTGCAGGGTGGCGGGCTCAGCGGGCTGCACTGGTCCGACCTGCTGTTGTTCGGCGCCGTCGTCGCGGCCGCTATCGGCTACGCGGAAGGTGGGCTCCTCGCGCGCGAACTCGGTGCCTGGCAGACCGTGTCGTGGGCGCTCGTGCTGGCCGCACCGCTGATGATCGTCCTCACCTGCGTCGCGGTGGTCCAGCACCCGCTCGGCGGGACACCGGTGGAATGGGCCGCGTTCGCCTATCTGGCCGTGGTGAGCATGTTCCTCGGCTTCTTCGCCTGGTACCGCGGACTCGCGATCGGACCGATGGCGCAGGTGAGCCAGGTCCAGCTCGTCCAGCCCGTGCTGAGCATCGGCTGGGCGGCGCTGTTCCTGCGTGAGCAGCTCACCTGGCCCACCGTCCTCGGTGGCGTGGCCGTGATCGCCTGCGCCGGGGTCGCCGTCCGTGCCCGGCTCGGGTAGCGGTACCGCACCGTCCTTTGTGGACGCCGACGTCGCGAACGACGCGTAGGGGACGTTCAACGTCCCCTACGCG
>NZ_JBHYIQ010000106.1:26975-33578 GCF_042739895.1 Amycolatopsis sp. NPDC059021 | reverse complement strand
GCCAACCTAAATACCCTTACCCCACCCACCCCCCCACCCCCCCCCCCCCGTCCCTAAACGCCAACCCCCGGGGGCTCGGACGCCCATAAGGTGGCCTTGACGGCAGAGGTACGTCAAGTTTGGTGACAGTGTTTTAAAACAGTGTTATGGTTGTGCTCCCCGATCGAGAAGGAGCCGGACATGCACGGACCCGTTCAGCTGTTCACCGTGATCGCGCTGGTCTCGCTGCCGACGGTCATGTACGGCGGCTACGCGCTGATGGGCGTACTGCGCCGCCGCGAACTGACCGAGTTCCAGCGCGGGATGTTCCGCGCCGGGCACGCGCACGCCGGCGTCCTGCTCGTCCTCACCCTCGCCGCGCTGCAGATCCTCAACCTCGGCGGACTCGGCGACACCGCCCGCTGGATCGTCTGCTTCCTGCTGCTGTTCGGTGTGCTCGCCCAGCCCGGCGGGATGTTCCTCAACCTGGCGGCCGGGAAACCCGGCAAGGCGGGCCACGCCGTCACCACCGGCGGCGCCGTGTTGCTGGCCGCCGCGATGCTGATGACCGCCTACGGCGTCGCGTTCCCCTGACGCCTGACGAACCTGTCGGACCCGGTCGTTAAGCTTGCTGACGTGCCTGAATACCTGCCCACCGCGCCGACCAGGGGAACCCGCGACTTCCTCCCCGCCGAGATGTCCGTCCGTACGCAGGTTTTCGGCCATCTCTACGAGGTGCTGGAGCGTCGCGGCTTCCTCCGGTACGACGGCCCCATTCTCGAACCCGCCGAGATCTACGAGGCCAAGTCCGGCCAGGAGATCGCCGACCAGCAGCTGTACACGCTCACCGACAAGGGCGGCCGCCGCCTCGCGCTGCGCCCGGAGATGACGCCGTCGGTCGCGCGCATGATCGCCGGGAACGCGAAGTCGCTGTCGTTCCCCGTCCGCTGGTACAGCCACCCCAACTGCCACCGCTACGAGAAACCGCAGCGCGGCCGGGTGCGCGAGCACTGGCAGATCAACGCCGACATCTTCGGCTCGGACAGCGCCAACTGCGAGATCGAGATCTTCGAGCTGGTCCACGACCTGATGACCGCGCTCGGCGCCACGCCGGACATGTTCGCGGTGCGCGTCAACGACCGGAACCTGCTGTCCTCGGCGCTGCTCGACCTCGTCGGCGTCAGCCCGGAGCACCTGGCGCAGGTGTTCGCGCTGGTCGACCGCTGGGAGAAGCTCGACAGCGAAAAGCTCGCGGAGAGCGCCGCCGAGATCGGCCTGTCGGACAAGCAGTTCAAGAAGCTCACCGAGGTGCTCGGCGCCGGGACGGCGCTGCTCGACGAGCTGCCCGAGCACGTCAAGGAGAGCTCGAACCTGGTCAAGGTCCTCGCGAGCAGCGCGGGGAGCCTGGTCCGGTTCGAGCCGTTGATCGTGCGCGGCCTGGCGTACTACACGTCCACCGTGTTCGAGGTCTTCGACACCTCGCCGGAGAACCGGCGCGCGCTGTTCGGCGGCGGCCGCTACAGCGACCTCGCGTCGCTGTTCACGCCGCAGCAGATCCCGGGCATCGGGTTCGGCATGGGCGACGTCACGCTGATGGACTTCCTCGAAACCCACGAGCTGGCCCCGTCCCCGCGCAGCGAGGTCGACGTCATGGTCGTGCCGGTCGTCGAAGAGCTGTCGGACGCCGCCCGCGAGGTCGCGACGTCACTGCGTCGTGCCGGGCTCCGCACCTCGACGCCGATCGAGCTGCGCAAGCTGGGCAAGGAACTCGCCCGCGCCGACAAGGCGGGCGCGGCCGCCGTCGTCATCGTCGGCCAGGAGGACTGGGCCGCCGGAAACGTCACCGTCCGCAGCCTCGCCACCCGCGAACAACACCAGGTCCCCGT
Organism: Amycolatopsis sp. NPDC059021; assembly: GCF_042739895.1. Taxonomy (NCBI): domain Bacteria; kingdom Bacillati; phylum Actinomycetota; class Actinomycetes; order Pseudonocardiales; family Pseudonocardiaceae; genus Amycolatopsis; species Amycolatopsis sp. NPDC059021. The sequence goes on along the minus strand of NZ_JBHYIQ010000106.1, from coordinate 31,713 downwards.
CGCCGACGCCCCCGCCACCGTCCAGTCCCTGCTGTCCTGACCCGAACCGGCGCTCTCACGTGATCCACGACGGAACTCGCGTGATTGGACGCGTAACTCACGTGATCAGACGGAGAACTCGCGAGTTACGCCTCTGATCACGCGAGATCTCCGTCCAATCACGCGAGATGCGCGCCTGATCACGCGAGATGCGCGGCTGATCACGCGCGGAGGAAGCGGAGGGTGAAGGTGGCGCCCGCGCCGGGGACACCGCGGGCGGCGATCGTGCCGCCGTGCCCGGCGACGACCTCGCGCACCAGTGCCAGGCCGAGACCGAAACGACGTCCCTCACCGTCGGTGCCCCGGGCGAAACGCTCGAAGAGACGCGCGGCGTCCCGTTGTTCGAACCCGACACCGGAATCCCGCACGCACAGTTCGACGTGCCGCTCGTCCGGGGCACCCAGCGTCACCTCGATCGTCCCGCCCGGCGGCGTGTGCCCGATCGCGTTGTCCAGCAACGCCGAAAGCACGCGCCGCAACGCCGTCGGCACCCCCGGCACGACGTACGCGCCGCCATCGTCCGACACCGAGATCCGCACGTTCCGCTCCCCCGCGCGCACCGCCTCCGCCGCCACCGCCTGCTCCGCCAGCGCCCCGAGTTCGACCGGTTCCATCCGCGGCGGCTCCGCCCGCAACCGCGCCGAGAGCAACAGATCGTCGACGACCTCCCCCAGCTCCCGCGTCCCGCTCACCAGCTGGTCGACCTCCTCGGCCACCCGGGGCGGCACCGGCGAAACGCGCGTTCGCCGGGAAAGCAGCTGCGCCCGCGTGTGCAGCCGCGTCAACGGCGCGCGCAGTTCGTGGCTGGCGTCGGCGACGAACGTCCGCTGCCGCCGCAACGCCTCCCCCAGCGGCCGGATCACCCGGCCCGCCAGCAGATAGCCGGTGACCACGGCGGCGACCAGCGCCAGCGCCTCGGCAACGGCGAACCCGGTGAGCAGTGAATACCGGTCCTGGAGCTGGTAGATCTGCTCGAAGAACGCCTGCGAAATCACCCCGCCGTGATTCTCCGTGCGGATGCTGTAGACCATCCCGCCCAGTTCCCTGGTCTCGGTGAAAACGTTCCCGTCGGCGGGCACCCGCGCGAACGACTCCGTCACCGGCATCCCGGCAGGTGGCTGCCCCGGCGGCGCATGGCCACCGCCGCTGAACAGCCGCACACAGCCCGGCGGCGGCACGGACAACCCCTGCCGGATGGTCCAGGCCAGGGTGCGCTCGGCCTCCGCCCGCTGACCGCCGATCAGCACCGCGAACGCGATCACCCCGGAGACGAACACCAGCAGCGTGATCACCACCGCGATCTCGCCGGCGACCAGCCGCCGCGCCCGGCGCAGCTCCCGCGCCTCCGGGTCCCCGCGCGCGGGGATCACACCGCGCCGATCTGGTACCCGAGCCCGTGCACGGTGCGCACCACGCCCCGGCCGAGCTTGCGCCGCAGGTAGTACACATACGTGTCCACAATGGACTCGCCGGTCGAGTCCGCGAAGATGTTGCTGCGCAACGACTCCCGCGGATGGATGGCCTTCGGCCGCTGGGCCAGCGTGCGGAGCAGCTCGAACTCCCGCCCGGACAGCGTGACCCGTTCCCCGACGGCCAGCACCACCTCGTGCCGCCGCAGATCCAGCTCCGCCGTGCCGAGCGGGAGACTCTCCGCGTCGTCGAGATCCCGCCTGCCGAGCGCGCGCAGCCGCGCCAGCAGTTCCTCGGTCTCGAACGGCTTGACGAGGTAATCGTCCGCACCCGCGTCCAGCCCGTCCACCCGATCCCCGACATCGCCCAGCGCGGACAGCACCAGCACCCTCGTGGTGACGCCCTTGCGCCGGAGCGCGGCGAGCATCGCCAGCCCGTCCATCGCCGGAAGCCTGCGATCGACGATCATCACGTCGTAGCGCCCGACCAGGCCGAGATGCAGCCCGCGCTGGCCGTCGTGCGCCAGCACGGGTTCGTAGCCCTCGTCCGTGAGCAACTCGGCGAGCATCCCGGCCAGTTCGCGGTCGTCCTCGACCACGAGCACACGCTTTCCTGCCTCTTCGCGCACGAATTCATACTGGCAGTCATTTCCTCGTACTTGAACCCTCAACCCTGCGAAGAGAGGTCCGGCGGCGGACGAGAATCCGGCGCGAGTCCCGTTCACCGGGACATCGGCTCATCGCCCCGCCTCGTCGAAGTACGTGGCACACAAGCGTTTCCGTCGTGCGTCGAGCACCATGTAGGTACCGAAGACCAGTTGCGCGAGACTCCGCCAGACGTCCTCCCAGCGGTCCCGCACGAACATCACCGCCAGCGCACCGCGACGGCTTCGCGGCGCCTCCCGGGGCGTCAGCAGGCACGGGCCACGGTTCGGAATCGACCTCGTATGCGCGGCACTCGTCGCGAGCGTGTAGCGCCGGAGCACCTCCCGCAGCACGACACGCATGGTCACCGGCGCCAGCCCCCGCGCCGGGCACGGCCGGTTCTGCGTGCTGCCGAACGGAAGGAAGTTGACGTCCGAATAGGACACTGCGGACAGTTTGAGCCACCGGTCCGGATCGAACTTCTCCGGGCACTCGTAGCCGGCGTGGTGATATTCCGGGTAGCTGAAGCAGAGCACGCTGCCTTCGGGGATCGTGGTGTGCGCCAGTTCGATGTCCGCGGTGGTGATCCGGTGCGCGATCCCGAACAACGGGTAGACGCGCAGACATTCGTCGAGTACGCGATCGACGTAGTCCTCGTCGTCCGGATCGGCGGCGAGCCGCTCCTGGACGCCGGTATGCCGCGCCACGACCATCAGCAGGTGGGTCATCGCTTCGGACATCTGCACCACGGCGGTATTGAAGAACGTGCCCTGCAGGTAATACGTCTTCTCCACAGTGGACAGTCGTGTCGGCAGCGGATGCGGGACGTCGTCCAGCCGCCGGCGCAGGTAATCGGTCAACCGCTTCCGGCGGCGCATATGACGCGGGCGCACACATTTCAGGGCGGAGACGACGTCGTCGGCGTTGGCCACGATGAGCGCACGGGCCTCGGCCGGGCACTGTTCGCCGAACACCAGCTCGTAGTACAGCTCGGCCCAGATCGGCATCATCGCGTCCCGCAGCCGGACGAACCCGCCCTCGCCGAGTTCGCCGAGCACACGTGTCGCGCACCGCCGGGTCAGCTCCTCCGACTCCGCCTTCGTCCTGACCAGGATCTGCCGCGTCGTCTTCGCGACCTCGTCGTAGCGCGGTCCGGCCTCCAGATGTTCCTGGTGCACATGGGAACCCGGTTCGAGCCAGTACCAGAACAGGTCCGACAACGCGGCGCCCCGGCTGCGTCCCCCGGCGGCCGGATCGGCGTAGACCCGTTTGAAGTCCTCGATCCCGATCCGGTCGCCGGGGATCGGCACCCCCTCGTCCCCGTTGACCAGCGCGAAAATCCGCATCCGCAGCGCCACGATCCGTCCCGGCAGCCAGGATGGGAGCGTCACCACGAGCACGGCCAGCAGCGCCCTGAGCGCGAGCCGCCTCATCGGTGGCCCCGGACCAGGTCGACGGTGAGGTCACGCGGCGAGGTCGCGCCACACAGCGCGAGCGCATGGTCGAATTCCTCCCGTAGCTGCTCCAGTACCCGCGCGACGCCGTCGCGGCCCTCCGCCGCGAGACCCCACAGCACCGGGCGCCCGATGCCGACCGCCGACGCGCCGAGAGCAAGCGCTTTCGCCACGTCCGTGCCGCGCCGGATCCCGCCGTCGAGGATCAGCGGGACGGCGCCCGCGACCGCCGCGGCGATCTCCGGCAGCGCGTCGATCGTGGCGGGCACGGTGTCGAGCTGACGGCCGCCGTGGTTGGACACGACCAGCCCGGCGACGCCGTGCCGCACCGCGAGCCGCGCGTCCTCGGGATGCAGCACACCCTTGAGCAGGATCGGCAACGCGGTGAGCCGCCGCAGCCACTCGACGTGCTCCCAGGAGAACTCGGCCGACATCCCGATCGGGCGCACGCTCCCCGTGTCACCATGCCGCATGTTCTCCGCGACCATCCCCGCCGGCAGATCGTGGAAACCGTGGCGATCGTCGCGTTCCCGTTTGCCCATGACCGGCGAGTCGACGGTGACCACCAGCGCCTTCACCCCGGCCCGTTCGGCGCGGCGCACGATCGCCTCGGAGAATGCGAGGTCGGGCTGAAGGTAGAGCTGGAACCACAGGGCCGGATCCGGCGCGACCTCGCGCGCGGCCGCCGCGACGTCCTCGATCGCCATGGTCGAGGCCATGCTGACGATCATGATCGTGCCCGCCGCCGCGGCCGCTTTCGCTGTGGCCGCCTCCCCCTCCGGGTGCGCGAGCCGATGGAAAGCCGTGGGGGACACCAAGATCGGCATCGACGCCGTCGAGCCGAGCAGCTCGATGGCGAGGTCGCGTTTGCCGCTCCCCCGGAGAACCCTGGGCAGAAGGTGGAGACGGCGGAACGAGGTCTCATTGGACTTCGCGGTGATCTCGTCGCCCGCGGCTCCCGCGAAGAAGTCGTAGTGCGCCGGTTCGAGCTTCTGGCGTGCTGCCTCTTCGTAATCGGCGATCGCAGGCATCCGTCACCTCTCAGGCCCGTGCCGTCGGCTTCCGCCGCCAGCCTGCCCCGCCGATCTCAGAAAACCCTCAGAACCCGCCGCCGCGAGTCCCACACTCAAGCGCCCGAGTCCCACACTCACGACACCGAGTTCCTCATTCGCGGCGAACACGGTTCGCCGC
>NZ_JBHYIQ010000106.1:8660-26965 GCF_042739895.1 Amycolatopsis sp. NPDC059021 | reverse complement strand
CCCACCCCCCACGCCCCCCCCCCCCCCCAACCCCCCCCCGTGAACCCCAGCGCGGCCCACCGCGCTCCGCCGCGAATGAGGAACTCCGGCCCCTGGATGTGGAACTCGGGCGCGCGAACGTGGGACTCAGCCGTTGATGAGGGACATGCCCGACTCGGGGTAGCGGCCACCCGCGACGGCGTCGGCCGGAACGGCCTGCTCGATCGCCGCCAAGTCCTCTGTGGACAGTTCCAGCGACGCCGCGGCGACGTTCTCTTCGAGGTACTTGCGCCGCTTCGTGCCCGGAATCGGGACCACGTCGGAGCCGCGGGACTGGACCCAGGCCAGCGCGAGCTGACCCGCCGTCACGCCCTTCTTCTCCGCCAGTGTCCGCAACGCGTCCACGATCGCGAGGTTCCGGTCGAGGTTCTCGCCCGCGAACCGCGGCTGGTTCGACTGCCGGAAGTCACCCTCGGCGAAGTCCTTTTTGGACGTGAAGCGCCCGGTCAGGAAACCCCGTCCCAGCGGCGAATACGGCACGACGCCGATGCCCAGCTCACGACACGTCGGCACGACCTCGGCCTCGATGTCCCGCGACCACAGCGACCATTCGGTCTGCACCGCCGTGATCGGGTGCACCGCGTGCGCCCGGCGGATCGTCGCGGCGCTCGCCTCGGACAGCCCGATGTGCCGGATCTTGCCCTGCTCCACCAGCGAGGCCAGCGCGCCGACGGTCTCCTCGATCGGCGTGTTCGGGTCGACCCGGTGCTGGTAGTACAGGTCGATATGGTCGACCCCGAGACGGCGCAAGGACGCCTCGGCCGCCGACCGCACGTACTCCGCGTCACCACGGACGCCACGCTTCGACGGGTCGTCCGGGTCGCGGACGATGCCGAACTTCGTCGCCAGCACGACGCTGTCCCGCCGGTCGGCGATGGCGCGGCCGACCAGTTCCTCGTTCTTGAACGGCCCATACATGTCGGCCGTGTCGAGCAGGGTGACGCCCAGTTCGAGCGCACGGTGGATGGTGGCGATCGACTCGGCGTCGTCGCCCTGCCCGTAGAACTCGCTCATGCCCATGCAGCCGAGCCCCTGCGCGCTGACCTCCAGCGCGCCGAGCCTGCGGGTCGGCATCGTCGAGTCACTCATGATTCTCCCCTGCTTGTAACGAAAATCGCCTATTCACCTGCCCGCGGCACGCGCGAGCCGCTCCGGGTAGCGCTCCCCGGCGAAGGCGTCCGCGGGAGCCGCCTGTTCGATGGCCGCAATGTCCTCTTCGGACAGCTCGAGCGACGCCGCCGCGACGTTCTCTTCCAGGTACGTACGCCGCTTCGTGCCAGGGATCGGCACGACGTCGTCGCCGCATGACTGCACCCAGGCCAGCGCGAGCTGACCCGCCGTCACGCCCTTCTTCTCCGCCAGCGCCCGCAACGCGTCCACGATCGCCAGGTTCCGGTCGAAGTTCTCGTCCGAGAACCGCGGGAGTCCGCGGCGGACGTCGTCCTCGGGGAGGTCCTTGACCGAGGTCACCGCGCCGGTCAGGAATCCGCGCCCCAGCGGGGAGAACGGCACGAGGCCGATGCCCAGCTCACGGCAGGTGCCGAGGATCTCCTCCTCGATCCCGCGAGTCCACAGTGACCATTCGCTCTGCAGCGCCGTCACCGGGTGGACGGCGTGCGCCGCGCGGATGGTCGCCGCACTCGCCTCGGAAATCCCGGCATACCGGATCTTCCCGGCCTCGGCCAGCTCCTTCAAAGCGCCCCAGGTCTCCTCGATCGGCGTGTCCGGGTCGACGCGGTGCTGGTAGTAGAGGTCGATGTGGTCGACGCCGAGACGGCGCAGCGACTCGTCACAGCTCTGCTTGACGTACGCGGCGTCACCGCGCGCGCCCATCTGGTCACCGTTCCACACGATGCCGAACTTCGTCGCCAGCACGACCTCGTCACGACGGCCGGCGATCGCGCGGCCGACCAGCTCCTCGTTGGCACCGCTTCCGTAGACGTTCGCGGTGTCCAGCAACGTCACGCCCAGTTCGAGCGCGCGGTGGATCGTCGCGATCGACTCCTCGTCGTTGTCACGGACGCCGTAGCCGCTGCTCATGCCCATGCAGCCCAGGCCCTGCGCGCCGACTTCGAGGGCCCCCAGCTTGCGAATCTTCACGCGGATATCTCCTGAATGGTGGTGGTGCCGCTGATTTCGAGCACCCTGCGTTCGAGCTGCTCGTAGTTGTCGATCTTGTAGTCGAGGATGTCGAGACAGGCCTGCAGCTCGGCGATCCGCTCGGCCACCGCCTGCCGCTGCTCGACGAGGATCGCCTTCCGCCGTCCCGCGCTGGCGGTGCCGCGGCTGCGCAGCGAGGCGTACTCGCGCATGCGCTTGATCGACATGCCGGTGAGCCGGAGCTTGGTGAGGAACCCGAGCCAGGCGAGATCGTTGTCCGAATACGCCCTTCTGCCCGCCGTGTCCCGCGCGGGCGGATCGACGAGTTTGATGCGCTCGTAGTACCGGAGGGTGTCGATGGACAACCCGCTACGTCGCGCGGCTTCCGCTATCGAGTAGCTCATGACCTCGACAGTACGACCTGGAGTGCACTCCAGGTCAAATCGCTTCCCTCGCGATTGGTAACACTGTTGCGATACGCTCGGTACATGCCGCGTCCTCGCACCCACGACGAAGCCCTCCGGCTCAAGCTGCTCGACCGAGCCGGCGAACTCATCTCCGCCGACGGCCCGAAGGCGCTTTCGCTCCGCAAGCTCGCCGCCGAAGCGGGGACGTCGACGACCGCGGTGTACTCACTGTTCGGCAGTAAGCCCGACCTCGTCAACGCCCTGTACATGGAGGGCTTCCGGCGCTTCGGGGCGCGGATGGCGGCGGTCACGCGCTCCGGCGATCCGATCGCCGACCTCGTCGCGTTGGGGGCCGCGTACCGCGCGAGCGCGCTGGCCGATCCGCATCTGTACGCGATCATGTTCACCAAATCGGTGCCCGGGTTCGAGCCGTACGAGGAGGCCGAGAAGCTGGCGCGGTCCAGCCTCCAGCCGCTGCAGGAAGTCATCTCGGCGGCGATCGCGGCGGGGATCTTCGTCGACGTCCCGGCCGAGACGATCGCGGTCAGCTGCTGGGGCATCGTGCATGGCTTGGTGTCGCTGGAACTGACCGGCAACCTGCCCGACGAGTTCAGCGTCAGCGGCGCCTACGAAACCGCCCTGCGTGCCAACGCGTCCGGCTGGTTGCGTCCCTGAGCGACGGTCTCTGAAGGCCACCTTGAGGGACTCTAGTGCCCTCAAGGTGGCCTTCAGAGACCTTCGCGAGTCCAGTGTGGACGGTGGGGTCAGACGGCGCCGTATTGGCGGTCGCCGGCGTCGCCGAGGCCGGGGACGATGAAGCCCGAGTCGTTGAGCCGCTCGTCGACGCTCGCGGTGACGATCCGCATCGGCAGGCCGCTCTTCTCCAGGTGCGCGATGCCCTCGGGCGCGGCGAGCGCGCAGATGGCCGTGACGTCGGCGGCGCCGCGATCGGTGAGCAGGCGGATCGTGTACTCCATCGAGCCGCCGGTCGCGAGCATCGGGTCGAGCACCATCACCGGCCGGTCCGCCAGGGACTCCGGCAGCGACTCCAGGTACGGCGTCGGCTGCAGCGTCTCCTCGTCGCGGGCGAGGCCGACGAAGCCCATCTGCGCGTCCGGGATCAGCTTGTGCGCCTCGTCGGCCATGCCGAGACCCGCCCGCAGCACCGGCACCAGCAGCGGCGGGCTGGCCAGCGAGATCCCCTCGGTGCGCGCGACCGGGGTGTGGATGCGCTCGGTGCGCACGGGCGCGTCCCGCATGGCTTCGTAGACGAGCATGACGGTCAGCTCGTGCAGCGCGGCACGGAAAGCGGCGCTGTCCGTGCGCGCGTCGCGCATGGTGGACAGCCTGGCCTTGGCCAGCGGGTGATCGACGACGTGCACATCCATGGCGGTTAATCTAACCCGCGCACCGAGTCGATGTCTCGGGTCGTCTCGTAGTGGTTCACCGCCTCGAAGAAGTGGCCCACGACACCGGCGAGCTTCTCCGACGGCCATTTCGGGACGTTCGGCCCCGCGCCGTCCTCCGGTGCCCCGATCACCACGGTCATCCGCCAGGTGGCGTACGCGCCGTTGATCGTCCACGACTGCTCCATCTTTCTCCTCCTCCGCATGAGCCAACCATTTCCGCTTGCGTTCGGGGCACGCAAACTTCCTTCAGGTGACATACCTTTCTTGCCACCGGGGCATGACGGAAGAGTGTGCCCATGGGAAATCGCAAGGGGATCTCGGTGCGACAGCGGCGGGTGTCGGCACAATTGCGAGTGCTGCGGCTCGAACGCGGCTTAACCTGCAAGGACGTCGCCGACGCGCTGGACTGTTCGGAAAGCAAGATCAGCCGCATGGAAACCGGCGTACGCGGCCTGTACGCCGACGAAGTGTCGGCGATTCTCGGCTTTCTCAAGGTCCCGGCGCAGATCCGGCACGAACTGGTCGCGCTCGTCCGCGACGGCGAAGAGCGCAACTGGCACGAGATCCACGGCAAGCTGCCGCCCAATTGGAAGGAGCTGATGCAGTTCGAAACCGACGCCGTCAGCATCCGCAACTACGAGCCGCTCTTGTTCCCGGGACTCGCCCAGGTCCCGGACTACTCCCGTTCCATCATCCGGGGAGGCAACCCGAAGCTCACCGATGCCGAAATTGCCAGCTTGGTCGCAACACGCATGACACGCCAGGTCATCTTCAGCCGTCGCCCCGCGCCGAACATCCATCTCGTCATGGATGAGACCGTGCTATGGCGTCCAGTCTGTGCAACTGAGATCAGGCGCGCTCAACTCCGCAACCTGCTCAACCTGAGCGAACGCAGGAACGTCACGATTCAGGTTGTCCCCTTCACCGCCGGAGCGAACCCAGGTCTCGAAGGGCCGTTTGTTGCTCTCGACTTCGCAGCGGATCACTCGGTGGTCTACATGGATAGCCGTGGCACCAGCAGCTTTCTCGAGGAGGACGCGCACATCGATCGTGTTAAGGTTTCGTGGCAAGGCATTCTTGCCGTAGCGCTGTCACCTGAGGAGTCGATGCGGCTCGTTGCCCACGTCATCGGCACGCTCACTGGCCCGGAGGAGCAGGAACCGTGATTACCCCAGGCACCTGGCGTAAGAGCAGCTACAGCAGCAGCGACGCCAACTGCATCGAGGTAGGCGCCTGGAACAAGAGCAGCCACAGCAGCAGCCAGGCCAATTGCGCCGAGGTCAGCGCCTGGCACAAAACTTCCTACAGCAGCGGCGACGATGCCAACTGTGTCGAGGTGGCCGCTGCTCCGCTCGTCGTGGCCGTGCGCGACACCAAGGACCGCGACGGCGGCCAGCTCACCCTCCCCGCCCCCGCCTGGTCCGCCTTCCTCACCACCCAGCGCTGAAGAAATGCCGTTAAGGCCACCTTACGGGCGTCTGACGCCCGTAAGGTGGCCTTAACGGCACGTCACGAGGGTTGGCGGGCGAACCAGTCGACCCAGCGGCGTTGCCAGGGCGTCTCGACCGCGTGCTTGTTGTAATGCTCTCGAACCCACGTAATCGCTTCGTCGGCTGAAAGGCCCGAGAGCGTCGTGAGGCACGAGAGGACCGTCCCGGTCCGGCCCGAACCGCCGTAACACGCGACTTCGACGTCTTCACCCGCGAGAGCCCGTGCGTGCAGGCCGAGGATGCTCTGTCGCGCGGCGTTACGGTCGCGCGGCAGCAGAAAATCCGGCCACTGAATCCATTCGCGGTCCCAGGACAACCCGTCGTCGTACTTACGCCGCAGCTTGCCCGACCCCAGGTACAGCCCGAAATCCGGCGACGGGCCGCCCGGCGCCGGACGGCCGAGACCCCGGCCGCGCACCCGGACACCGCCGGGTAGTTCGATCGCTCCCACCAGCATGCGTCCCATCTTGCCCGTGTCGGCCATTAGATGGACGCCGGTGACCCCGGATGGGTCTAGGCTACGCGGGGTGAGCGATCAGCCAGCCGTCCCGCCGGACCAGATGCGCATCTCCGACGCCGACCGCGAGCGCGTCGCGCAGGTGCTGCACACCGCGCTGTCCGAGGGCCGCATCACCGTCAACGAACTCGAAGAACGCCTCAGCACGGTGTACGCCGCGAAAACGGCCGGCGAGCTGAAACCGGTCACCGCGGATCTGCCCGCGACCACCGCGTCCGGCGTCATCGAACCGGCCACCACCCGCGCGCTCGGCCTGCCCGACGAGCGGATCGGCGGACATCCCGGCTCGCAGGCGTCGATCGCGATCATGTCCGGCGCGACGCGCAAGGGCAGCTGGGTCGTTCCGCCGCAGCACAACAGTTTCGCGTTCTGGGGCGGCGTCGACATCGACCTGCGCCGGGCCCGGTTCGCCGAACGCGAATGCACGATCACCGCGGTGGCGATCATGGGCGGCATCGACATCGTCGTCCCCGACGACGTCAATGTCGAGGTCACCGGGGTCGGCTTCATGGGCGCGTTCGAACTCCAGGACAAGGCGGGCACGCCGCCCGCCCCGCCCACCGCGCCGACGGTCCGCATCAACGGACTGGCCTTTTGGGCAGGCGTCACGGTCTATCGCAAGCCCGCGAAGAGGGACGAAAGTCCGCAGCTCGAGGCCTGATTTCTCCTACGGTGGACCGCACACACCCGAGGGGATGCGATGCGCCGTTCACTGAGTTTCGTGCTGTCCGCCATCACCGGCACCGTGCTGTTCAGCGGCGCCGCGCACGCTGGCACCGACTCGCGTCAAGCCGCGATGGACGCCGCCGTGGCGTCCGGGATTCCCGGCATGGTCGCGGTGGCACCGGACTGGCGGGGCTCCAGCGGGGTCCGGGAAATCGGGCGTCCCGGCAAGCCCGATCCGTCCGGCCGGTTCCGCGTCGCGAGCGTGTCGAAGTCGTTCACCGCGACGCTCGTGCTGCAACTCGTCGGCGAGCACCGCGTCTCGCTCGACGACGTCATCCAGGACCGGCTGCCCGGCCTGCTGCCCTACGCCGAGCCGATCACGGTCCGGCAGTTGCTCCAGCACACCAGCGGCGTCCCGCGTGATCTCCTTCCCGAGGACAGCTGGGGTTCGCTGCCGGAGATCGACACCGAACGATTCGTCCACTTCGACCCGGACGAGCAGGTCCGACTGAGCACGAAACAGCCGCTGCAGTTCAAGCCGGGCACGGCGTGGTCGTACTCGAACACCGGGTACAACGTGCTCGGCCTGCTGGTCGAGAAGGTCACTCACCAGCCGCTGGCGCGCGTGCTCGCCGAGCGGATCACCGGGCCGTTGCGCCTGCGCGACACGTTCCACCCCGGCGATTTCCCGTTCTTACCGCACGCCGCCGCGCACGGCTACGAGCAGTTGTACCCGGCGCCGCGCGAACGCACCGACGTCACGACGTACAACTACTCGCGCTATTTCAGCGCGGGTCAGATCATTTCCAGCGCCGAGGATTTGAACCGTTTCTTCCGGGCCCTGTTCGACGGGAAACTGCTGCCGCCCGCGCAACTCGCGGAAATGAAGAAGACGGTGCGCGCGATCGACGTCAGGTTCGGCGACATGGGTTTCGACTACGGGCTCGGGCTGATGAAATTCGACCTGTCGAAGGTGTGCGGGACGCCGATGATCGTGTGGGGCCACCGCGGGGATCTGCCGGGGTTCAACACGCTGAGCTTCGCGGCGGATTCGGGCGCGAAACAGATCAGCACGCTCGCGACGCTCGACGCGGCGAACAAGGATCAGGCGGCCAAACGCGAGCTGCCGTTCGTCAACGAGTTCTGCGCTGTCCCGGTGGCTTCGGCTCCGCTGGTCCCGATGTCGCTGTAGCTCGCCCGATGGGGCGTCCGGTTCCGCCCCGGCGCCGGTGTCCGGGGGCGGGCCGCGGCGTGGTGGCGTCAGCAGACTCGGACGGTATGCGGATCATTTCGAGAATCGTCACCACCGGCGTGCTGGCCCTCGGTCTCGCGGCACTGCCCGCCGCCGCCTTCGCGGAGGGCGGCCCGCCGACCAAGGACGTCGGCCCATCGCCCTGGCCCGCGCTGGCCGACACTCCCCAGCCGATCCCGGCGCTGCGCGGGAACGAAGGCGAGCCGCCCGACACGTTCGCGCCTGCCAAGCTGCCAGGCCGCCCGAAGGCCGGGGAGGTCACGCTGCCCGCGGGCGACCCTGTCCCCATCCCGCCGTTCGCACCTCAGCCCTTCCCCGCCTGAACCACGTCGGTCCGTGAAGGCCTCCTTCACAGCGTTGAGCGCTGTGAAGGAGGCCTTCACGGACCTTTCGGCCTCTGTCGGACCCGCCGCTTACACTCACGGGTATGACAGCTACGACCAGCTCGTCAGCGGTGGCGGCCACCCCGGCACCGCTGGCGGACGCGACTCGCGACGAGGCGAGCCTGCGCCGGTTCCTGCACGGGCTACCCGGCGTCGACCAGGTCGGTGTCGAACAGCGCGCGGCGGGCCTGGCCACCCGCAGCATCAAGAAGGACGCCAAGCGCTGGGCGATCGACACCGCCATCTCCATGGTCGACCTGACCACGCTCGAGGGCGCCGACACGCGCGGCAAGGTCCGCGCGCTCGCCGCCAAGGCGCTGCGGCCCGACCCCGAGCGGCCGGACACGCCGCGCGTCGGTGCCGTGTGCGTGTACCCGGACATGGTCGCGACGGCCGTCGAAGCGCTGAAAGGCAGCGGCGTGCACGTCGCGAGCGTCGCCACCGGGTTCCCCGCCGGGCGTACGAGCCGCGAGATCAAGCTGGCCGACACGAAGATCGCCGTCGACGCGGGCGCGCACGAGGTCGACATGGTGATCGACCGCGGCGCGTTCCTCGAAGGCCGCTACCTGGACGTCTTCGAGGAGATCCAGGCGGTGAAACAAGCCTGCGGCGAGGCACACCTCAAGGTCATCCTGGAGACCGGCGAGCTGGCGACGTACGACAACGTGCGCCGCGCCTCCTGGCTCGCGCTGCTGGCGGGCGGCGACTTCATCAAGACCTCCACCGGCAAGGTCTCCCCCGCCGCGACGCTGCCCGTCACACACGTGATGCTGCAGGCGGTGCGCGACTGGTTCACCCACACCGGCGAACTTCGCGGCGTCAAGCCCGCGGGCGGGATCCGGACCACCAAGGACGCGATCAAGTACCTGGTCGCGGTGCACGAGGTCGCCGGCGAGCAGTGGCTGACCCCGGACCTGTTCCGCTTCGGCGCGTCGAGCCTGCTCAACGACCTGCTGCTGCAACGCCGCACCCAGACCGACGGCCACTACAGCGGCCCCGACTACGTGACGGTGGACTGATGCCCGTTTTCGATTACGCGCCCGCGCCGGAATCGCGCGCCATCGCGAATCTCAAGGACCACTACCGGCCTTTCATCAACGGCGAATTCGTCGACGGCTCGGGTGAGCCGCTGAAGTCGATCAACCCCGCCACCGAAGAGGTCCTCGCGGAGGTCGGCACCGCGTCCGTGTCCGATGTGGACACCGCGGTCAAGGCCGCCCGCAAGGCGTACAACGCTGTCTGGTCGAAGATGCCGGGCACCGAGCGGGCGAAGTACCTGTTCCGGATCGCCCGCCTGATCCAGGAACGCTCGCGTGAGCTGGCCGTGCTGGAAACCCTGGACAACGGCAAGCCGATCAAGGAGTCCCGCGACTCCGACGTGCCGACGGCCGCCGCGCACTTCTTCTACCACGCGGGCTGGGCCGACAAACTCGACTACGCGGGTTACGGACCTTCGCCACGACCACTCGGCGTCGCGGGTCAGATCATCCCGTGGAACTTCCCGCTGCTCATGCTGGCGTGGAAGATCGCGCCCGCGCTGGCCACCGGCAACACGGTGGTGCTGAAGCCCGCCGAGACCACGCCGCTGACGGCACTGGTGTTCGCGGAGATCTGCCAGCAGGCCGAACTGCCGCCGGGTGTAGTCAACATCTTGCCCGGCGCCGGTGACATCGGCGCGTCCATTGTGGAGCATTCCGATGTGGACAAGATCGCGTTCACCGGCTCGACCGACGTCGGGAAGCTGATCCAGCGCCAGGTCGCGGGCACGCCGAAGAAGCTGACGCTCGAGCTGGGCGGCAAGGCGGCGAACGTCGTGTTCGAGGACGCGCCGCTGGATCAGGCGGTCGAGGGCATCGTCAACGGGATCTTCTTCAACCAGGGCCACGTCTGCTGCGCGGGTTCCCGGCTGCTCGCCCAGGAATCCATTGTGGACGAACTGCTGAACAAGCTGCGCCACCGCGTTTCGACGCTGCGGCTCGGCGACCCGCTGGACAAGAACACCGACATCGGCGCGATCAACTCCGCCGAGCAACTGGCGAAGATCAAGGGGCTGGTCGAGTCGGGCGACGCCGAAGGCGCGCAGCGCTGGACGAGCCCCTGTCCGGTGCCGGATCGCGGATTCTTCTTCGCCCCCACGGTGTTCTCCGACGTGCACCAGTCGATGCGGATCGCCCGCGAGGAGATCTTCGGGCCGGTCCTTTCGGTGCTGACGTTCCGCACCCCGGACGAGGCGGTGGCGAAGGCGAACAACACGCCGTACGGGCTGTCGGCCGGGATCTGGACGGAAAAGGGCTCCCGGATCCTGTGGATGGCGAACCAGCTGCGCGCGGGCGTCGTCTGGGCCAACACCTTCAACCGCTTCGACCCCGCCGCACCGTTCGGCGGCTATCAGGAATCCGGATTCGGCCGCGAAGGCGGGCGCACCGGGCTGGAGGCGTACCTCGATGTCTGAGACCCGGCTGTCCGTCGCCAAGACGTACAAGCTCTACATCGGCGGGAAGTTCCCGCGCTCGGAATCGGGGCGGGTGTACCCGGTCACCGATCCGAAGGGGAAGTTCCTCGCGAACGCCGCGCACGCCTCGCGCAAGGACGTGCGGGACGCGGTGGTCGCGGCGCGCAAGGCGTTCGGCGGCTGGTCGTCGGCGACGGCCTACAACCGCGGCCAGGTGCTCTACCGCGTCGCCGAGATGCTGGAGGGCCGTCGCGAGCAGTTCATCAGCGAGGTCGGCGCGTCCGAGGGCGTCACCGCGAAGAAGGCACAGTCCCTTGTGGACGCTTCGATCGACCGGTGGGTCTGGTACGCGGGCTGGACGGACAAGATCGCGACCGTGCTGGGCGCGGCGAACCCCGTCGCGGGGCCGTACTTCTCGTTCACCGTCCCGGAACCGACCGGTGTCGTCGGCGTGCTCGCGCCGCAGCGGTCGTCGTTGCTGGGCCTGGTCAGTGTCCTGGCGCCGGTACTGGCGACCGGCTCGACCGCGGTCGTCGTCTCCAGCGCCGACCGCCCGCTGCCCGCGATCACCCTGTCGGAAGTCCTTGCCACGTCGGACCTTCCCGGCGGCGTCGCGAACATCCTCACCGGCCGCGCCGCCGAACTGGGCCCCTGGCTCGCCTCCCACGGCGACGTCAACGCCCTCGACCCCACCGGCGCCGCGCCCGCCGACCGGGCCGACCTCGCCCGCGAAGCCGCCGGCACGGTGAAGCGCGTCCTGACCGTGCCGGAGGCCGAACCGGACTGGACCACCGCGCCCGACCTGTCCCGGCTGCGCCGCTATCTGGAAGCGAAAACCGTCTGGCACCCCACCGGCGTGTGATCTCGACGCTGTGAAGGCCTCCTTACCGGCGTTGAGCGCCAGCAAGGAGTCCTTCACAGCACGCGGCGCCACTCTGCTCTGTTAGTGTGAAGACGCGCAGCGTTACAGGGGAGGAACGCCATGCAGCCGTCGCACGTCCACGTACGGGTACCACCCGACATCGCGGCCAAGACGGCGAAAACGTTTTCGATCCTCGGCGGCCCCAGCATGATCCTGGGACTCGCTCTCGCGGCAGCCGTACCCGCCCTCGGATACGCGTTCCCGACCACGACGCAGCCCATGAGGGCGATCACCGCCGCACTCGGTGCGGTCAACGGTATGTGCCTGCTGGGCAGCGGGGCCGCCTTGCTGCTCGGCGCACAGTCCATTTCGGACGGCTACTTCGACGTCGCGCGGTCAGGACCGGCACTCCGTTTCTTGCACTGGACGCACGTGGGCGCTCTCTTCAGCGTCATCCTGATGACCACGTTCTCCACCATGTCGCTGAACACGGCCGTACCCGCCTATCCGAAAGACGCGGCGGTCGGCTTCCTTCCGGCAACCGCGCTTTATCTGGTGCCCCCTTTCGCCGGAGGCATCCTGGCCGCGATCAACGGCGTCGCCGGGCGACGGCTGCTCAACCCGGCTCGCTGGAACAAGTACCACCGCTGAACCAGTGACGCGACGGCACTACGTCACTGTTGCTGGCGCAGCATGTCCAGGTCGTCGGCGGTGAGGGCCCGGCCGGGCAGCGGGGTTCCCGGGCGTGCCCGCAGGCCGTCGAGCATGATGCCGACGCAGCGCTCCGCCGCCATCCGGGCCACGTCCTCCGACTTCGCGCGGATCTGGCGCATCAGCACCGCGCACATCATCGCGATGTCCCCCGCGGCGACGTCGGCGCGGAGGACACCCTCGTTCTGAGCACCGCGTACCAGATCGGACAAAAGGTCCATCAGCTCGGCCCGGTGCTTCCTGATCTGCGGGTCCGTCTTCAGGATGACGAGCGCCCGCGGTGACAGCATCGCCAGCTGAATGCTCAGCTGCAGTTCGACCGAATGGTGCAGCAGCCACTCCAGCGCCTGCCACGCCGTCGACTTCTCCGCGGCGGCGGCCCGCGCGTCGATGAGGACGCGTTCGAAGTTCTCCACCGCGACGGCCCTGATCAGCGCGTCCCGGTCGGGGAAGCGCCGGTAGAGCGTGCCGACCCCGACCCCGGCGGCGCGGGCGATCTCCTCCATCGGGGCCTCGGGTCCCTCATCGGCGAAGATGACGCGCGCGGCGGCGATGATCTGGTCGCGGTTACGGCGCGCGTCGGCCCGCAGGGTGATCTCGGGGTCAGCGGTCATGCGCTCGCCTCTCAACTCGCTCCGGCCGCCCGATTCTCGCATGGGTAACTCGCGACGGACTCGATGCACAAATGGTCACCCTTTCGCGAGTGGACGAAGACCTTCCGCTTGAGTACCTTGGGGAGCATAACCGGAATGTAACCCTCCACATACATTTCGTCCGGATTGGGGATCCGCGCATGACCGAAATGACCAGTTCCGCAGCGCCCGCGACGTCCTTCCCGTTGCCACGGACCTGCCCGTTCAGCCCACCACCGGAGTACCGCCGCATGCGGGACGAGGGGCGGGTGGCCAGGGTCGACCTGCCGTCCGGGCAGCGCGCGTGGGTCCTGACCCGGCTCGAAGACGTCCGCGCCATGCTCACCGACCCTCGGTTCAGCTCCGACCGCTTCAACCCCGGGTTCCCGCTGACGGTCGAGCGAATCCAGCAGACGGAGGAAGAGGCCAGGAAAAGCCCGTTCAAGGTGTCGCTGATCAACATGGACGCGCCCGAGCACGGCCGCGCCCGCCGCGAGGTCGTCGGCGAGTTCACCGTGAAGCGCATGCGGGCGTTGCAGCCGCGGATCCAGCAGATCGTCGACGAGCACATCGACGCGATACTGGCCGGGCCGAAGCCGGCGGACCTCGTCCAGGCGCTTTCGCTGCCGGTGCCGTCGCTCGTGATCTGCGAACTGCTCGGTGTGCCCTACGAAGACCACGAGTTCTTCCAGCAGCGCAGCAGCAGGCTGCTGAACCGCGCGACCGACGCCCACGAGCGTCAGCAGGCGGCCGACGAACTGCGGAAGTTCCTGGACGAACTGGTCACGGCGAAGGAGGCCGCGCCCGGTGACGACCTGCTCGGCCGCCAGATCCTCAAACAGCGCGAAACCGGCGAGGTCGACCACCTCGGCCTGGTGGGCATGGCGTTCCTGCTGCTCGTCGCCGGGCACGAAACCACCGCGAACATGATCTCGCTCGGCACGCTGACGCTGCTGGAGAACCCGGACCAGCTCGCCACGATCAAGGCCGACCCCGGCAAAACCCTCGACGCCGTCGAGGAACTGTTGCGGTACTTCACGATCGCCGAGTTCGCGACCTCGCGGGTCACCACCGAAGACGTCGAGATCGCCGGGGTGGTGATCCCGAAGGGCGAGGGCGTCATCGGGCTGAGCAATTCGGCCAACCGGGACGAAAGCGCGTTCGAGAATCCGGACACTCTCGACATCGAACGCGGCGCGCGGCACCACGTCGCCTTCGGATTCGGCGCACACCAGTGCCTCGGGCAGAACCTCGCCAGGATGGAACTCCAGATCGTCTTCGACACCCTTTTCCGGCGGATTCCCACGCTGAAACTCGCCACGAGCGTCGACGACCTGCCGTTCAAGAACGACTCGCAGATCTACGGCCTCTACGAACTTCCCTTGACCTGGTGAGGAGCCGATCATGACCGAAACGCTCGACAGCACGGCCGCTCCGAGCTTCCCCATGGCACGGGAATGTCCGTTCGCGCCGCCCGCCGAATACCGCCAGATCCGCGAAGAGGAGCGGATCTCGAAAGTCACCCTGGCGACCGGTGTCGAGGCGTGGGTGGTGACCCGGCATCAGGACGTCCGCGCGGTGCTGACCGACCACCGGCACTTCAGCTCCGACCGGCTGCACCCGGACTTCCCGACCCAGGTCCCGAACGCCGCCCGGACGACCGACACGCGATCGATGATCGCGATGGACGCGCCCGAGCACGGGCCCGCCCGCCGCGCCGTGCTCGGCGAGTTCACCGTCCGCCGTATGGAAGCACTGCGGCCCCGCATCCAGGAGATCGTCGACCAGCGCATCGACGCGCTCCTTTCCGCACCGAAGCCCGCGGACCTGGTGGAGATGCTTTCGCTGCCGGTGCCGTCGCTGGTGATCTGCGAACTGCTCGGTGTCCCCTACGAAGACCACGACCACTTCCAGGGCCACACCTCGAAGTTTCTCAAGCGGGAAGCCTCGGTGGAGGAACGCCAGGCCGCGTTCGGCGCGGTCCGGAAGTACCTCGACGAGCTGATCACCCGCAAGGAGGCGGAGCCGACCGAAGACCTCCTCGGCCGCCAGATCGTCAAACGTCGCGAGGAGGGCACCTACGACCACGCCGAGATGGTCGAGCTCGGAATCCTCCTGCTGGTCGCGGGCCACGAAACGACGGCGAACATGATCTCGCTCGGCACCGTGGCATTGCTGGAGCACCCGGAGCAGCTCGCCGCGATCAAAGCCGACCCCGGCAAAACCCTCGACGCCGTCGAGGAACTCCTGCGGTACTCCTCGATCGTCGACGGGATCCCGCGGTTGTGCGTCGAGGACACCGAGATCGGCGGCGTCACGATCCGGGCGGGCGAGGGCGTGCTCGCGCTCGCCTACTCGGCGAACCGCGCGCCGGACCCGTTCGAGAACCCGGACACCCTCGACATCGAACGCGGCGGGCGCCACCACGTCGCGTTCGGGTTCGGGCCGCACCAGTGCCTCGGGCAGAACCTCGCCAGGATGGAACTCCAGATCGTCTTCGACACCCTTTTCGCGCGTGTTCCGACACTGAAACTCGCCGCCGGACTCGACGATCTGCCGTTCAAGGACGACGCCCTGATCTACGGCCTGTACCGGCTTCCCGTGACCTGGTGAGGAGCACCGTCATGACCGAAACCCTGCAGTACACGCACGAGTTCCCGATGGCCAGGACCTGCCCGTTCGCGCCGCCGCCGGAGTATCAGGAGATCCGCGAGGCCGAGCCGATCTCGAAGATCGGCCTCCCGGAGGGCAAATGGGCCTGGGTGGTCAGCAGGCACGAGGACGTCCGGAGGGTGCTCAACGACCGCCGGTTCAGCTCCAACCGCCAGGACCCCCGGTTCCCGCTGCTCGTCCCCGGCGCCCGTGTCCGTGACGAGGACGCCGAGAAGCCGATCATCTCGATGGACGCGCCCGAGCACGGGCCCGCCCGCCGTGCCGTGCTCGGCGAGTTCACCGTCCGCCGCATGGAGGCGCTGCGGCCCCGGATCCAGGAAATCGTCGACGAACACATCGACAAGATGCTGGCCGGCCCACTGCACCACGGAAAGAGGTCGGCCGACCTCGTCCAGGCACTGTCCCTGCCCGTGCCGTCGCTGGTGATCTGCGAACTGCTCGGCGTCCCCTACTCCGACCACGACTTCTTCCAGCAGCGCACCGCGAAGATGCTCAAGCGGGACACTCCGCAGCCGGAACGCCGGGAAGCGTTCAAGGCCGTCGAGCAGTACATGGACGACCTGATCGCGCAGAAGGAAGCGGACCCGACCGACGACCTGCTCGGCCGCCAGATCGTCAAGCTCCGCGAGGAGGGGACCTACCGGCGTCCGGCGCTGGTCGCGATGGGTTTCCTGCTGCTGCTCGCCGGGCACGAGACGACGGCGAACATGATCTCGCTCGGCACGGTCGCGTTCCTGGACAACCCGGAGCAGCTCGCCGCGATCAAGGCCGACCCCGGCAAAACCCTCGACGCCGTCGAGGAACTGCTGCGGTACTTCACGATCACCGACACCGTCACGGCTCGCCTGTGCCTCGAAGACACCGAGATCGGCGGCGTCACCATCCGGGCGGGCGAGGGCGTGCTCGCACTCGGCTACTCGGCGAACCGCGACCCCGATGCCTTCGCGAATCCGGACTCGTTCGACATCGAGCGCGGCGCGCGGCACCACGTCGCGTTCGGCTTCGGACCGCACCAGTGCCTCGGGCAGAACCTCGCCAGGATGGAGCTCCAGATCGTCTTCGACACCCTCTTCCGCAGGATTCCCACGTTGCAGCACACTGGGAAAGTCGGCGATCTGCCCTTCAAGGACGACGCGTCGATCTATGGTTTGTACGAACTCCCGGTGACATGGTGAGGTAGGGGGCCCACATGACCGAGACGATCCATGCCGGGGAACGCCGTACCGTTCCACCGGAGTTCCCGATCGCGCGTGGCTGTCCGTTCGCGCCGCCGGAGGAGTACCGGCGGATCCGCGAGGAACAGCCGATCACCAAGGTCCGGCTGCCCGACGGCCGCGAGGCCTGGGCGCTGTCCCGGCTGGCGGACGTGCGCGCGCTGCTCACCGACCACCGGTTCAGCGCCAACCGCCGGGATCCCCGGTTCCCGACCCTGACCGCCGGTGGCGCCGTCCGGCTGCCGGACGACGAGCGCAGCATGCTGACGCTCGACGCACCGGAGCACGGGCCTGCCCGCCGTGCCGTGCTCGGCGAGTTCACCCTCCGGCGCATGGAAGCCCTGCGCCCGCGGATCCAGGAAATCGTCGACGAACACATCGACAAGATGCTGGCCGGACCGAAGCCCGCGGACCTCGTCCAGGCACTTTCGCTGCCCGTGCCGTCGCTGGTGATCTGCGAACTGCTCGGCGTCCCCTACGAAGACCACGAGTACTTCCAGCGGCATTCGGCGAAGACGCTCAACCAGACGATCGGTGCCGAGGAGCGGCAGGCCTCGGTCGACGCCATCATCGCCTACCTCGACGAGCTGATCACCGCGAAGGAGGCGTCACCCGGCGACGACCTCTTCGGCCGCCAGATCGTCAAGCGGCGAGAGGAGGGCACCTACCGCCGCGGCGCCATGGTCGCGCTGGCCTTCCTCCTGCTCATCGCGGGCCACGAGACCACCGCGAACATGATTTCCCTCGGCGCGCTCATGCTGATGGAGAACCCGGACCAGCTGGCCGCCATCCGGTCGGATCCGGGAAAGACCCTCGACGCCGTCGAGGAGATGTTGCGGTACTTCACGATCGTCGACACCTTCGTCGCGCGGTTCTGCGTCGAAGACGCCGAGATCGGCGGAGTCACCATCCGTGCCGGCGAGGGGGTCCTCGCCATGGGGCACATCGCCAACCGGGACCCCGAACACTTCGCGGACCCGGAGACGTTCGACATCGAGCGCGGCGCGCGCCACCACGTCGCGTTCGGTTTCGGGTTCCACCAGTGCCTCGGGCAGAACCTGGCTCGACTGGAACTCCAGATCGTCTTCGACACGTTGTTCCATCGTATTCCCGAACTGAAACCGGCCGCCGGAGTGGACGACCTGCCGTTCAAGGACGACGCGTCCATCTACGGTCTGCACCGGCTGCCGGTCACCTGGTAGGAGGCAAGACGAAATGAAGATCATCGCGGACACCGGGAAGTGCGTCGGCGCGGGTCAGTGCGTACTGACCGAGCCCGCCCTGTTCGACCAGAGCGAAGAGGACGGCACGGTCATCGTGCTCGACGACAAACCCGAGGGCGAACTCGTCGAGAAGGCCCGCGAGGCCGTGCACGTCTGCCCGAGCCAGGCACTGTCGCTCCAGGAGTGAGCTGCTGAAGGGGACTTTCCTCGCGTAAGACGCGCTGAAGGGGGGTTTTGTCGGCGGAGGGGGCGGGTGAAAGTGCGGTCAGACGCTA
>NZ_JBHYIQ010000106.1:0-8650 GCF_042739895.1 Amycolatopsis sp. NPDC059021 | reverse complement strand
CTCCGGCGAGTGGCTGCGCGCACCGCCCCGCCCCCGGTCCCCCCCCGGGCTGGCCGAGGCGATCCCGCGCGCCAGCCCACCCCCCCCCCCCCCCCCTTCAGCTCACTTCACCGCGCCCATGGACAGGCCGCGGACCAGGTGGTTCTGGGCGATCCAGCCGACGATCATCACCGGCAGGGAGGCCAGCAGCGCGGCGGCCGAGAGCTGTGCCCAGTACAGGCCCTCGCTGGTGATGAAGCCGACGAGGAACACCGGCACCGTGCCCGCCCGCGCCGCCGTCAGGTTCACCGCGTAGAAGAACTCCGTCCAGGAGAAGATGACGCAGATCAGCGCCGTCGCCGCGATACCGGGCGCCACCACCGGCATGATCACGCGGTACAGCAGCGTCGGCAGTTTCGCGCCGTCGATCCGGCCCGCCTCGATCATCTCGTTCGGGACCTCGAGGAAGAACGAGCGCATCATCCAGATCGCCAGCGGCAGGTTCATCGACGTGTAGAGGATGACCAGCGCCCACACGTTGTCCAGCAGCTGGACGTTCTGCGAAATCACGTACAGCGGGATGATCGCGGCCACGATCGGCAGCATCTTCGTGGACAGGAAGAACCCGAGCGCGTTCGACGTCCCCTTCACCGGCGCCAGCGAAAGCGCGTACGCGGCGGGGACGCCGAGCAGCAGCACCAGGAGCGTCGAAATCACCGTGACGAACGCGGAGTTTGCCAGGTAGGGCAGGAAACCGCGGTCGATGACCCCGGCGAACTGGTCGAGCGTCGGGCTGAAGATCACCTTCGGCGGATCGGTGGAGGCGTCGGCCTCCTGCTTGAACGCGGTGATGACCATCCAGATCAGCGGGAACACGAACAGGATCGCCAGCACCCAGGTGACGGCCGTCAGCGAGCCCGCGCCGTAGCGGCGTTTCGTGGTGAGTGTGCTCATTTCACTCCCCCGTCCACGGAGAAGGTGCGGAACATCAAGCGCAGCGCGAAGGTCGCCACGATCATCGTCAGGATGACCACGACCACGCCCATCGCCGAGGACTGCCCGACGTCGAATCCCTCGAACGCGCGCTGGTAGATGTAGTACGGCAGGTTCGTGCTCGCGGTACCGGGGCCACCCTGCGTCATCAGGAAGATCGCGTCGAAGCTGTTCACGATGTAGATCGCGCCGAGCAGCGTCGCCAGCTGCAGGAACCGGCTCAGGTGCGGCAGCGTGATCGCGGTGAACGTGCGCCAGCGGCCCGCGCCGTCGACCGACGCGGCCTCCAGCACGTCCTTCGGCTGGCTCTGCAGCCCGGCGAGGATCAGCAGCATCATGAACGGCGTCCACTGCCACACGATCTGCACCATCACCGACCCGAGCGGGAACTGCGAGAGCCAGTCGACGTCGGTGCCGAACACGAAGTGCAGCAACCCGAACTTCGGGTGGAACATCGTCGTCTTCCACAACAACGCGCCGGCGGCGGGCAGGATGAGGAACGGCGTGATCAGCAGGGTCCGCACCACGCCGCGGCCGAGGAACTTGCGGTCCAGCAGGATCGCGAGTCCCAGCCCGAGCAGCAGCGAGACGAACACGCACACCACGGTGAGCACGACGGTGTTCAGCAGCGCGCCGAGGAACGTCATGTCGGTGAAGACGTCGACGTAGTTGCGCAGGCCCACGAAGTGCCGCGAGCCGGGGCGCACCAGGTTCCACGACTGGAACGAGTAGAACACCGTGAGCAGGAACGGCAGCTGGGTCACCGCGATGACGAAGATCAGCGCGGGCAGCAGCGGGAGCCGCCGCTTCGCCGCCGTGCTCAGCCCCCGGCGTTCGGCCTTGGCTTCCGCGGGTTCGGTGCGGGCGGGGACGGAGATCGTGGACATCACCGAACCTCCTGATAGGACTTACCAACCGTTTCGGCGTACTGCTGCGCCTGTTTCAGCGCCTCGTCCACGGACTCCCGGCCGGCGATCGCCGCCGAGAGCTGCTGGCTGACCCGGGTGCCGAGATCCTGGAACTCAGGGATCCCGACGAACTGGATCCCGGGGTACGGGACCGGATTCGCCATCACCTTCTGCTGACTCGCGTCGGCGATACCGTCCAAAGTGGGCTGTGCGTAGGCCTTCGCGGCGTCACGGTAGGCGGGAATGTCGTAAGTGGACTGCCGGACGCCCGGCGGGACCCGATTCCAGCCGTAGGTGGTGCCGACCTTCTGCACGAACGCCTTGTCCGTCATCCACGCCATGAACTTCCAGGCCGCGTCCTTGTCCTTCGCCACCTTGGGAACGGCCAGCGACCAGGTGTAGAGCCAGCCACTGGCCTGTGTCTTCTCCACCGGCGCCGGCGCGTAGCCGGACTTGCCGACGACCTTGCTGCTCGCCGGGTCCTCGTTGGTCCCTGCCATGACCGTGGCGTCGTACCACATCGCGGCCTGGCCCTGGGTGTAGTTCGTGCCGCACTCGGAGAAGCCCGCGCTGGCGGCGCCGACCTCGCCGTGCTCGCGGATGAGGTTCACGTAGAACTCCGCGGCGGCCTTGAACTCCGGGCTGGTGAGCTTGGCGTTCCAGCCCTTGTCGAACCACTGCGCGCCGAAGGTGTTCGCGACCGTCGTGAACGGCGCGAGACTCTCGCCCCAGCCGGGCTTTCCGCGCAGGCAGATCCCGGCGACGCCGTTCGCCTTGTCGTCCAGCTTCGCGGCGAACTCCGCGATCTGCTGCCAGGTCGGCTTCGCGGGCATCGTCAGCCCGGCCTTCTCGAAGAGATCCTTGCGGTAGGCCAGGAACGACGATTCGCCGTAGAACGGGACCGCGTACATCTGGTCCTTATAGGACAGTGACTGCCGGATGCTCGGGATGAAGTCGTTCCTGTCGTAACCGGGCGTGGCGGCCATATGCGGCTCGAGGTTCTCCAGCCAGCCGTTCGCGGCCCACTGCGGCGCCTCGTAGTTGCTGATCATGACGACGTCGAACTCGCCGCCCTCGGTCGCCGTCGACGCGGTGATCTTCGCCCGTGCCTGGTTTTCCGGCAGCGAAACGAACTTCAGCTTGACGCCCGGGTTGGCCTTCTCGAACTCCGGGGCCAGCGTCATCGCATCCTTCATCTGCGGGTTGGCCACGATCGCGATGACGAGCGTGCGGCCGCCGCCGCCCGCCGCGCCCGCTCCCGCGCATCCGGTGACCAGCAGGGCCACCGCCGCCAGCAGGTATCCGAGCCTACGCACCGCTCGCCCCCGGAAGGACCTGGACCTTGAGGCCCGCGCCGCTGCGCATCAGGTCGAGCGCCTCGGGATAGCGCTCCAGCGGCAGGGTGTCGGTGAGCAGCTCACCGGTGTCGACGGCGCCGTTCGCGACGAGGTCGAGCGCGGTGCCGAAGCTGTTCAGCACGGCCATCGAGCCGACGACGGTGATCTCGTCGTTGTAGATACGGAACGGCGAGAGCGCGACACGGGCCTCGGCGGGCGCGACGCCGAAGATCAGCAGCCGCCCGCCGCGGCGCAGCGAGCCGAACGCGGCTTCGATGGCCGGGGCGGCACCGGTGCAGTCCGCTGCGGCGTCGAACTTCTCGCCGTTCAGCTCGGCGACGTCACCCGCGACGGCCTCGGCACCGAGCCGGGTGGCACGGGGCAGGCGGCCGGTGTTGCGGTCGACGACCGTCACCCGCGCACCCGCGCGTTGCAGCAACTGCTGCATGATCAGGCCCATCGTGCCCGCGCCGACGACGAGGAAGCGTTCGCCGGCCTCGACCCCGATCTTGCGCACGCCGTGCACCGCGCAGGAAACCGGCTCGACCAGCGCGCCCTGTTGCCAGGTCATGCTGTCGGGCATGCGGTAGCAGGTGGCGGCGGGAACGGCGACGTATTCGGCGAAGGCTCCGTTCACCGTGTCGCCGGTGGCGTTCCAGTTGGCGCACAGGTTGCCGTGGCCGGACCGGCACGGCGTGCAGTAGCCGCAGAACAGCGACGGGTCGACCGCGACCCGGTCGCCGATCCGCCATTCGCCCGGTACGTCCGCGCCGAGCTCGACGATCTCGCCGGCGAACTCGTGGCCGGGGACGATCGGATAGGGCGTGGGCGGGAAGTGCCCGTCGGCGATGTGCAGGTCCGTCCCGCAGATCCCGCAGGCACCCACCTTGATGACGACCTGCCGTTCCGCCGGTTTCGGATCGGGCACCTCACCGACCCTGATCTCCCCGGGACGGTCCACGATCGCGGCACGCATGCCTCTCCCTTCATCCGCTCGTATGAGCGTCATTGATCTATCGCGCGGCTGGCATGTGTAGGCATTACAGGGTTTTGCCTGGTGATACGTCAACCTTTCGCCGAATTTTCACGCTATAATGCTCATATGAGCGCTCGTTCTCTACAGTCAGGCCTGTCCGACTCGCTCGACCTGGCCAGCGTCGCCTACTGCTTCTACGTGCGCGGGCAGTCGAAGCTGGAGATCGCCGACGAGTTCGGCGTGAGCCGGTTCAAGATCGCCAGGATGCTGGACAAGGCCAGGGAAACCGGGCTGGTCCGGATCGAGTTCCGGCTGCCGTCCCCTGTCGACGTCGTGCTGTCGGAGGAACTGCGTTCGGCATACCGGCTCGAGCGGGTTCTCGTGCTCGAACGAGCGCGAGAGAGCGAACCCCGCGAGGTCGTCCGCAAGAAGATCGGCACACTCGCCGCTCGGCTCCTGGAGGACATCGCGACCAAGGACGACATCATCGGATTGTCCTGGGCGCGCTCGGTCAACGCCATGACCGAGGAGATCAGGGCGCTGCCACGCTGCCCGATCGTGCAACTGTGCGGAGTACAGGCCGGGATGGACATGCGGGGCCGCTCGGTGGAGACCGTCAGCCGCGTGACGTCGGTGTCCGGCGGCGACGCGTACCCGATGTTCGGACCGCTGGTGCTGCCCGACCGGCGCACCACCGAGACGCTGCGCCGCCAGCCCGGGATCGCGGAGACGTTCGCGCAGTTCAAGAACCTCACCAAGGCCGTGGTCAGCATCGGCGCGTGGCAACCGAACGAGTCGACGGTGTACGACGCGCTGGACGAGGCCGAACGCACGGCGATCGCCGAACGCGGCGCGACAGCCGAGGTCGCCGCTCGGCTGTTCGCGGCCGACGGCACCGCGCTCTCCACCGGGCTCGCCCACCACGTCCTGGCCATCAGCACCGAGGAACTGCGCGCGATCCCCGAGGTCATCGCGCTCGGCTACAGCGAACCGAAGGCGGCGGCCGTGGACGCGGTCCTGCGTTCCGGCATCGTCACCACGCTGATCACCGACACCGCCGCGGCCGTCCCGCTGCTGGAACTTGCCAAGGCCTCCCCGCCCTGATCCCGGATTTCGGGGTCGGCTGGGTGATTTCGCCGGATGTGCCCGGCGAGCCGGAGCACCACCCTGGACGCCGTGAGTTCACGAGTCCCCGCGAAGAAGACCTCTCCACGCTGGCGACAGGCCGTGGTGTGGCTGCACGTGCTGACCTCGGTGGTCTGGATCGGCGAGGCGCTGGCGCTGATGACGCTGCTCGTGCTCGGCGCGACCACCGGCGATGCGCGGGTGCGGGTCAGCGCGACGTCGATGGCGCACGTGCTGGACACGACGCTGCTCGCGCCGATGGCCAACGCCGCCGCGTTCACCGGCATCCTGCTCGCCGCCTCGACCGCGTGGGGATTCTTCCGGCACTGGTGGGTGCTCACGAAATTCGTGCTGACACTGGCGCAGCTCTACGCCGGGATCTTCCTGCTCTCCGGTGCGCTGCGCGACTCCGTCGAGGCGGCCCGGGTGGGCTCGCCGGTCCCGATCGGCTGGCCGCTGATCGCCGGAACCGCTTTGATGGCAAGCGTTCTCGCCTTCCAGGCCTGGCTCTCGGTCGCCAAACCCGGCAAGCGGACCTCGTGGTCCCCCGCCACCAAACCCCGCACCGCCCCGGCCTGGGTCTTCGCCGCCGGAATCGCCGCCCCGCTCGCCGACACCACCGCCGGCCTCCTCCTCGGCTACCCGCTCCCCGCCTTCTCCCTGCTCATGCTCGCCACCGTCCTGCTCACCCGCCCCGCCCGCCTTACCCCCGCCTGATCACGCGAGATCTCCGTCCAATCACGCGAGTCGTCCATCCAGGTACGCGAGTTCGCCATCCAGGTACGCGAGTTCGCCGCTCCCGCACCGGGGCCCGAAATGCCGTCAAGGCCACCTTGCAGGCGTCCGACGCCCGTAAGGTGGCCTTGACAACAGATCCAGCTCAGTACTCGGTGGCCGAGGCGTCCGGAGTCACCGAAGCCTTGCCGAGCTTCTTGTACGCACCGGCCACAATGGACTCGACGTCGCCGCCGCTCTGCGCCGTCGCGGCCGGAGCCCCGTACTCGATGGCCGTGGCCGCCTGCGCGGACGTCGCGCCCACCACGCCCAGCACCGCCGCCGCGGCGCCCGCCACCAGCATCCCGGCCGCCGCACGCTTGATGTTCCGCATGACCCCTCCAGTTCACGAATCCGTCCCAGTGCGCTGACATTAACCCGACCGGCGTCGGGGCGGACGTAGTTGACCGAAACCTGCCCCAAAGGGCGGATCAGGCCAGCTCGTCCATCCGTTCCTGCGCGGCCATGACGTCGTCACCGTGCTCGGCCGCCCACCGTCCGAACGCCTCGATCGGGCCGAGCAGGCTCGCGCCGAGTCCGGTCAGGGCGTACTCGACCCGTGACGGACCGTCGACCGCCCGGCGGCTGATCAGCCCGGAGTACTCCAGCCTGCGCAGGGTCTCGGTGAGCACCTTCGTGCTGATCCCGCCGATCCGCCGCCGCAGCAGCGAAGGCCGCTGCGGCCCCTTCCGCAATGCCCACAGCACGACCGGGTTCCAC
This sequence comes from Amycolatopsis sp. NPDC059021, assembly GCF_042739895.1. NCBI lineage: Bacteria > Bacillati > Actinomycetota > Actinomycetes > Pseudonocardiales > Pseudonocardiaceae > Amycolatopsis > Amycolatopsis sp. NPDC059021. Next base: position 1,838 of record NZ_JBHYIQ010000106.1, on the reverse strand, counting down.
GTGTTGGCCACCAGGTCGAAGGCCAGCCGGGTGCGGCAGTCGGCGAGGAACTCGTGCTCGATGCGGTCCACGGCTCCATTGTGCCCGCTCACGCGGTAACCGATCGGTACCCGAACGCCTTCCTATCGTCGGTCCGGTCAGCACACCGGAGAAGGAGTTCCCATGCGCATCGGCATTTTCGGCACCGGCGGGATGGCGGACGCACTCGGCACGCAGTGGGCGCGTGCCGGGCACGACCTGCTCGTGAGCGGCCGCGACCCGGCGAAGGCCGCCGCGCTCGCGAAACAGTTCGGCGCGCGAAGCGGGAGTTGGTCCGACGCCGTCGAGTTCGCCGACGCGATCCTGCTGGCGCTGCCCGCCGAGAGCGTCCTGGACGTCCTCGATACCGCTGGGGCCGCGTCCGGCGCGCTGGACGGCAAGATCCTGATCGACCCCACCAATGCCATCGACGAGACGCTGTTCCCGCAGACCCCGCCCGGCATCTCGATGGCGGAGCTGATCACCGCGAAAGCGGTGGGAGCCCACGTGGTCAAGGCGTTCAATCTGTGCCATGTGGACGTTTGGCGGCTGACGCCGCCAGTGTTCGATGGCCGCCCGCTCGCGGTGCCCTTGTGCGGCGGCGACGAACGTGCCCTGGACCACGTCCGCACGCTCGTGCGGGACCTCGGCTGCGTCCCGATCGACGGCGGCGGGCTCGACCGGGCCGTGCTCATGGAGGCGACCATGGCGTTCGTCGTCAAGCTGTGGTTCGACGGCGCCGACGCACAGGCGATCCTCCCGCCCGCGACCGTCTAAACAGGACACAGATGGTCGAGCAGAAGCCGGGAAACGGTCTCCGGCGCGGACTCCGGGATGAAGTGGCCGACGCCGGAGAGCCGTTCCAGCCGGTACGGCCCGGTCACCCAGCGCCGGGTGTTCAGGATCCCGGACGGCGCGACCATCGGATCGTCCCCCGCGATGAACAAGGCCGGTACGCGCACGCACTGCTCGTACCCGGTGAAGTCGTTGGCGCGATACCAGTTCAGCGCCGCGGTCAAAGCGCCCGGTTCGGAAAGCCGCGCGAAGTACTCCTCGCGGACCTCCGGCGGTACGCCGTCCAGCTTCGGCGGCCCGCCCGCGAGAATGCGGTTCTCCGGGCCGGGCGCGGGCTCGCGGAAGTCCGCCATGTACCTCGACGCCTCCCGCTGCGCGGGATCGGACCGCAGCGCCTCGGCGAACGCGGCGGGATGCGGGACCGACACCGCGGCCAGCTTCCGGATCCGCCCCGGATACCGGGCGGCGGCGATCCACGCGACACACGCGCCCCAGTCGTGACCGACGAGGTCGAACCTGTTCCAGCCCAAGGTGTTCGCGATGCCGCGGACGTCCGACACGGCGTTGTCGAGCCGGTAGGCGTCGATCCGCGCCGGCCGCACCCCCGGCGAGTAGCCGCGCTGATCCGGCGCCACCGCGCGGAATCCGGCCGCGGCCAGCGCCGTCAGCTGTGCCCGCCATTCGAGGCTCGACTCGGGGAAGCCGTGCAGCAACAGGACCGGGCGCCCGCCGGACGGCCCGGCGGCCAGCGCGTCGAACGTCCCGGCCCTGGTCCGGATCCGCAGCCGCTCGAACCCGGCCGGAGCCGCCGCCGCGGCCTGCGGCGCCACGGTGGCCACTCCCGCCGCGACGGCTGCCGCCGCCCCGAGTTTGAGCATGTCACGCCTGGTGGATGCCATACCCACGACTCTGCTCGACGGCAGTCCCAGCGGCCAGGGTGTACACCGCAGTTCCCTGGTGGGGTTTCCCCTACCCCTCCCGACGGTCCGTGAAGGCCTCCTTCACGGCGTTGAGCGCTGTGAAGG